>DAOWES010000253.1 GCA_030638385.1 Candidatus Cloacimonadota bacterium
CGTACTCTAAACACTGCCGAGAAAGCGTTTGATCTGGGGCGTAAATGAGAAATTGTTCTCAGATACTCGAAAGTATGACGTTTTTTTTGTAATGGATAATCAGCATCACTGTCTGCATCTAAAATTATGTTAGTTGCCTTTATCTCAAAAGGTTGCTTTGCGTCAGGCGTTATCTCAAATTTTCCTTCGATAACCAAGGCAGAAGCTATTTTGAATTTTTTTATCTGTTCAAAATTTTCAAGAGTATCGTCAAATACAATCTGAATTCCTTTGAAAAAAGTTCCATCATTCAGTTCGATGAAACCGAAAGTTTTGGAACCACGTAAAGTTCTTATCCAACCGGAAATAACAATATCTTTATCCGCATATTGCTCTTTGTTTCTATAAAGATCTTTTATATATGTCGTTTTCATTTTTTCTCCACATCTATTTATTATCAATTTTTCTTACAATTTCCAAAGCAATTTTCAATGCTCTGGCTCCAGCCACTCCATCAACGATTGGATTTATATCTGCTTCAACCGCATGAACAAAAGATTCTAGCTCGGTAGTAAGAGCATCTTTGCTAGGATTGGAAGCATCCACCTCCAAGATATCAACAACATCTTCTTCCTTAATTCCTTCGTAGTCACCCATTAGGATTTTTGGAAGCATTTTGAGATATTTTTTTGATTTCTTTATATAGGTAGCTTTGTTGTTTTGAAAATCCATCGAGAAATAGCCATCTTTCTGGAAATATCTTAATTTTCTCGAACGTTTCATCGAGATGCGACTAGCTGTAATGTTTGCCACTCCACCATCTTCAAATTCAATTCTGGCATTTGCGATATCAATTTTTTTTGTCATCACGCTGGCACCACTTGCCTTTATATCCACAATCTTGCTGGAGGCAAATGCCAAGATGAGATCAATGTCATGAATCATCAATTCTAGCACAACGGGCACATCACTACCGCGAGGAGTAAATGGGGCAATACGATGGCACTCGATAAATTTTGGCTCTTTTATCTTATCAGCCAATTTCATAACGATTGGATTAAAACGCTCTATGTGACCAACTTGGATTTTCAAATTATTGTTTTTGGCAATTTCTACTAATTCTTCGGCCTGCCAAAGTTCCTCTGTAATTGGTTTTTCAATAAATACATGAACACCATTTTCTAAAGCTTTTTTGGCTAATTCATAATGAGAAATAGTGGTTACCACGATTGCCATGGCATCAACCTCTGCCAAGAGTTCATCATAAGATGAATATGCTTTCGCATCTATCCGTTTGGCAATCTCATCTGCTCTCTTAGTATCTCTATCATATAAGCCCACAAATTCACAAGTTGCACTCTCTCTGAGAATTCTTGCGTGGTTCTGACCAAACTGTCCAACACCTGTAATTCCTATCTTTATCATAATTTAGTTCCTATTTAATTTTGTTCATCGTTAAATTCTGTAATATTAATCTAATGTCAAGAATTCTAAATTCTATAGTAATTTTCTGTTTGTTTTTTGAAAACACTAAAATAGCATAAGTCTGGATAGGTAATGAGCTAGAGGGTCATGGAATTATCGAAAAAATCGGGAGTACCTAATTATTCCAATCGCAATTGCTCAAATAAATTGACTCTAAAGCAACCTTAATTTTTAAGACATCTATATAATAATGAATGATATAGAAAAAATATAAAATTGAGGAATTATGAAAAAAATTAAAAATATTGCCATCATCGCTCATGTTGATCACGGCAAGACTACTTTGGTAGATGCAGCCTTAAAACAGTCTGGAGTATTTAGAGAAAGCCAGCATGTTGTAGAGCGAGTAATGGATAGCAATGATATTGAAAGAGAGCGTGGAATCACTATTTTTTCCAAAAACGCATCTCTTACCTATAAAGACTATAAAATAAATCTAGTTGATACACCCGGCCATGCTGATTTTGGTGGTGAAGTTCAACGAATTATGAAAATGGTTGATTGTGTTCTGTTGTTGGTTGATGCTTTTGAAGGGCCAATGCCACAAACAAAATATGTGTTAAAAAAATCTTTGGAATTAGGATTAAATCCAATTGTTATTATCAATAAAATTGATAGACCAAATTCCCGACCTGCCGATGTACTTGATATGGTTTTTGACCTTTTCTGCGACTTAAATGCAAATGACACCCAATTGGATTTTCCGGTTATTTATGCTTCCGGAAAAGATGGTATTGCTAAATTCGAGTTGGAAGATGATAGTGATGATTTAGTGCCATTATTTGAGACGATAATAAACAAAGTTAAAGATTCAGAAGGTGATGAAGACGAGCCTTTTCAAATGCTAATCTCTGCGATCGAATATGATAATTATCTGGGAAAAATTGGAACAGGTAAAATCTCAAACGGAACTGTTAGCCAAGGTGAAGAAGTTGTGTTATTAAAACGCAATGGAGAAAGATTGCTTTATAGAATTTCTAAAATTTTCCAATATGAAGGTCTAAAGAAGTAAGAAATCAAGAAAGCATTTGCCGGAGATATTGTTTCTTTAGCCGGGATGGAGCACGTTGATGTGGGAGAAACAGCAGCCTGCAAAGAAAATCCTAAACCACTTCCAATTATCGAGATTGATGCACCTACTTTATCAATGACATTTAGAGTTAATGACTCTCCTTTTGCCGGAAAAGAAGGTAAATTTGTAACTTCCAGAAATATTTGGGATAGATTACAAAAAGAGCTTCAAACCAATATTAGTATTGTAGTTGAACGCACCGAAAACGGAGATGAATATATTGTAAAGGGACGTGGAGAGCTTCAACTTTCTATTCTTATTGAGAATATGCGTCGTGAAGGTTTTGAATTCCAAGTTTCTACTCCCAAAGTTATTTATCGTCAAATTGAAGGCAAACGAACCGAGCCAATCGAGCTTGCAGTTATCGATGTGGCTGATGAGTTTGTGGGAGCAGTTATCGAAATGCTCGGTATCAGAAAAGGTGAAATGTTAAATATGGTGCCGGGAAATGATGGTTATACTCGCCTGGAATTTAAAGTTCCTGCTCGTGGTTTAATTGGTTTTAGAAACGAATTCCTCACCATGACTCGTGGAACAGGTATCATAAATCATACTTTTTATGAATATGAATTTTATAAAGGCGACTTGGATAAGAAAAAACGTGGTGCTTTGATTGCTATGGAAAGTGGCTCATCTACAGGTTATTCATTGTTCAATTTCCAAGCTCGAGGAACTTTATTCATTGGGCCAAATGTGGAGGTTTATGCCGGTATGATTATCGGAGAGCATTCACGCGAAAACGATCTTGTATTAAATGTGATTAAAGGTAAGAAACTCTCAAACGTTCGATCTTCAGGTGCTGATGATGCAATTAAGCTTGTGCCACCAAGAGCATTTAGTTTGGAGCAGGCTCTTGAATATATTAATGATGATGAGCTATTGGAAGTGACTCCTCTCAATATCAGAATGCGAAAGAAAATTCTCAATGAAGTTGAACGAAAAAGAGAAATGAATCGCTTAAATAAATTAAACC
>DAOWES010000283.1 GCA_030638385.1 Candidatus Cloacimonadota bacterium
ATCGACTGTATCTGGCAAGTGCTTTTTGGGTATTTTGCGCTAAGATAGATTGCTCTTGATCCAGATAATATTCTTGGATATATTTTTCCATGAGGTTGTCGGCGATACGTTTTTCTTTTAGTTTGCAAATTATTTGGCGTTTACTTTTTCCATATTCACACATACTGCGAACCAAGATTTCAGCAAAACGATCATCCGAGATATAATTATATTTATTTGCGAGAGCGATAAGTTTATCAGCGATATTTTTATGAAGCGGTAATTCCTTGAGATATTGTTGGCATTCCCACAAAGAGCGTTCGCGGTAAGTGAGAAATTTTAGAAATCTATTCCAAGCATAATTATTCAGCTCTTCTAACAATCTTTCAGATTGTGATTCCGGAAGATTTGTTTCGTCTTCTATAGATATGCTAAGTCGCTGGAGGACCTTGTTTGCAAGAATCCCCCATCCAACTTCATCTATGAAAACAACCGAAATTGTTTTAGTTTTTCTCGTCGTCCTTAGAATCATTTTCGGGCTCTTTTACTAAACCTAACTCTATTTTAACTAGTTCTTCTATAATTGATAAAATTTCATTATTTTCGTTTAAGAAGCTTTTCACTCGTTCAATTCCTTGGCCAATTTTAACCTCTTCATATGAGAACCAAGAGCCACTTTTCTTAATGATGTCAGACTCTACAGCTTTATCGATGAGAATCTCGAAATGAGAGATTCCTTCACCAAAGATTATGGGGAATTCAACATTTTTAAATGGAGGAGCAAATTTGTTTTTAACGATTTTCACCTTGGTCTTGTTTCCGATTATTTCAGCGTTTACACCAATTTTTTTTATCGCTCCGGATCTTCTTACTTCCAATCTTAATGATGAGTAAAATTTAAGAGCTACGCCACCGGTTGTGGTTTCCGGATTCATATAGGCAGGAACACCAATTTTCATTCTTATTTGATTAATAAATATCACCGCAGTATTCGATTTACTGATAATTCCGGTAAGCTTTCTTAAGGCTTGCGACATAAGCCTTGCCTGAAGTCCAACGTGAGAATCGCCCATTTGGCCTTCTATCTCAGCACGAGGAACCAAGGCAGCCACCGAATCGATAACGATGAGATCAATTGCATTACTGCGAACCAAAGTCTCCACAATTTCCAAAGCTTGCTCTCCACCATCCGGTTGAGAAAGAAGCATATTTTCTGTATCTACTCCAATTTTAGCAGCATAAATTGGATCTAGAGCATGCTCGGCATCTATAAAGGCAACTACTCCATCCTGCTTTTGACACTCTGCCACGATATGCAGTGAAAGCGTGGTTTTCCCTGATGCTTCAGCACCGTAAACCTCGGTAATCCTACCCTTGGGAATGCCACCTATTCCCAAAGCTGCATCCAGATTGATTGCACCGGTGGGGATAACTTCGACATCAAGATTTGGCTTGTCACCCATTCTCATAATTGTGCCAACTCCATACTGTTTATCTAATTGGCTCATTGCAGTTTTAATTGCGGAAAGTTTGTCTTTTGTTGCCATTGCCTACTCCTTATTTATTTATTTTTAAATTTATATTTTTCACTTACTGTATATTTTGGTCCTTCAGCAAATAATTCACTCTTGTAAAAGCTAACTTGCGAAACATCAAATGTATTTGCAATTAACTCTGTAGTTAAAAACCGATCACTCCAATTATTTGGCAATCTTTTTTTTATTCTACCCAAAGTAATATGAAAAAATATTTCCCGATCATCTAGGCTAATCCCTATATTAGAAAGAGAGTTAAACAGTTCCCTATATAGGGTAAATGCCTTGGTGGATTTTGGTTTTATTGTTACCCAGATTATTTTCGGATTAACTGCCGGGATAATATTAAATTTTAAATTATCAAATCTAATTGGACTATATTTTGAAAATATTTGTTTCGCGATTTGTTGAATTTGGTCAACCTCGCTTTGCTTAGTATTCCCAATAAAAACCAAAGTGATATGCAAATTTTCTATAGCACTCCACTTGATCTCCCCCTTTAAAGTTGAGCGGAAATTTGTAATAATCTCCGCTAACTCAGTTTTAATATCTTCCGGTAAATCTAATGCGATGAAGGTGCGCATTATCTTTTGTAGCCAATATCCATTAACAATTGTTTTCGCTGTCCTATTTGAGTGTCCAACTCCACGCCTTTGGGAGATTCTCCATCAATTACACCCAAAACACCTCTTCCTTGCTCGGTTTGAGTTAAAATTATTTGTACAGAATTGGAGGTTGCGCAAAAAATATTTACTACTTCACGACAATTTTTAATTGCCGGTAACACATTTATTGGAAAGGAATCTTTCATTATGATTAAGAAAGTATGTCCGGCACCAATACGTTTGAGATTTTTTACCGCCGCTAAAATCAGCTCATCATTGGTTCCATCTTTTCTAACCAAACAAGGTCCGGATGCTTCATTAAAAGCCAAACCAAATTTTATTCCGGGTACGCTATTTACCATAGCTTCATAAAGGTCTTCGATCGTTTTTATAAAATGTGACATCCCAAAAATCACATTACAGCCTTCCGGTATATCTATTCTTTCTAAGATAAGATCCATGACTATCTCCTCTAAAAATCTTTAAATTTTTTGTACAAATTGGTGTGGTAATGATAATAGTCAATTAAAAATTTGTGAAAAAAAAAGAGACTTATAAAAAGTCTCCTTATAAAAAATCGTAATATATTTAATTAATTAAACAACTTTGATTACTTTGTTAGATTTTAAGCATTTAGTACAGATCTTGATTCTTTTAACTTCACCATTGATCTCTGCTTTCATCGTGCTAAGGTTCGGATAGAACTTTCTTTTTGTAGCGTTTAACGCGTGACTTCTATGATTTCCAGTCTGAGCGCTTTTTCCGCAAATATCGCATACTTTTGACATAATTCACCTTCCTATGTTATATTTTTCTTTTCAATAGAGTTTCGATTTAGAACAAAAAAAAATCTAAGTATTTATATGGCAAGGATTTTATTCCTTGTAATTTATGCAATTATTACTAAATTTTGTGAATAAAAAAAACGCAGGATATTTCAATGGGTGGTGTCATTAAGGTAAAAACGCAAAAATAGGCTTGAAATATGAAATTATTTTTTGGCTGAAATAGCAATTTTGGTGAATTTAATGAAAGAAAATAAGATTAAAAATTTATTAGATAATGAGGGAAATAAAGTACTCAATTATCTTCGCAAGATTTTACGAAATAATGAAGATGCTGAAGATATTATGCAGGAAACTTTTATCGCCTTATATCGCAGGCTAGATATTATAAAAGCAGAAGCAGTTGAAGCATATTTATATCGTACAGCCTACCATAAAGCTCTAAACTATATTAGAAAACGAAAGAATTATTCAA
>DAOWES010000270.1 GCA_030638385.1 Candidatus Cloacimonadota bacterium
AATAAATAAAATAATAATGTTTACTGCATTAAAGGGTAGGCTAAGTCTATTCATAAATAAATTATAACTGAAGGAATTATAACAGGATATGAAATGAGAAAAAGGAAATATACTGTAATTGGAGCAGGATGTGGAGGTTTGGTAATTGCCGGGCATCTTTTTCAAAATGGCTATGAGGTTTCTTTGTATAATAGATCAGTTGAGCGGATTAAATATATTAAAGACCAGGGTTATACAATACTGTTCGGTGATAAATCGGATAAAATCAGGTTAAGTTATTTGGGCACTAATCTTTCGGAAGCTTTATTTCATAGTGATGTAATAATTATCGTAATAACTGCAAACGGACATGCTGATATTGCCGAAAAAATCGTTCCATTTCTAAAAGACGGTCAAATAATTTTACTTGTACCCGGAAGAACATTAGGCGCTTTGTTGTTTAGCCGAACTTTGAATAAAGCAGGATGTAAAGCAAAGGTTATTGTTGCCGAAGCAAACACTTTGTTTTTTGCTGCAAGACAAAAGAGACCTGACATAATTGAAATCAAAGGAATTAAGAAGGAAGTATCAGTATCAGCATTATGTTCCAGAGATACTGATTATGTAATAAACGTTCTTTCAGAAGTATTCCATAATATAATCAAAGCTGATACTGTTCTTGATACAAGTTTTAGTAATATTGGAGCTATATTTCATCCGGTAATTTTTCTTTTAAATAAAGAACGAATTTTAAAAAAAGAGATATTTAATTTTTATACGGATGGTGTAACAAAAAAAGTTGCTCAATATATCGAAAAAATAGATTTTGAATTCAAATCAATCGCATCAACAATTGGAATAAATAGACTTTCGGTTGTTGATTGGTTAAATTCAAGATATGATCTTCCTATAACTTCGATCTATGAAATGATAAAATCTAATCCTACATATAAAGATATTTTGGCTCCTTCAACAATAAATCACAGATATGTTTGGGAGGATATCCCGACAGGATTAGTGCCGATGTCTTTTCTCGGTAAAACTTTGGGAATTCCAACCCCGACAATTGACTACATAATAGACGAAGGAAGTAAAATGTTAGATACTGATTTTCGCTCAGAAGGCAGAACGTTGAGCAAATTAGGGCTTTCAACTGATAACCTGATTTCAGATTTGTGGGATATAACAATTAGTGGAGAAAAAAAAATGGAAATTGAATCATTTAATAAGTTCAGGGATTAAGAGAATATGAATAACAATATTACATTAGACGATACAATCGGTCTGATAAAAACATATTTTGATGCTCATACTCTCGGTGTGTCTGCAATCAAAGAACTTCTTACAGAATGTGGTTTCAAAGTTGTTGTGGCAAATGACGAAGTATCAAAAGCAATTACGGATCCCCAAATTTTAAACAATTCATCAATAATAATAGAATGGTTAAAAAAAAATAAAATCACAGCTTTAGGTTTTAGCTACCGTCTGGATGTTGATGATGCAGTGCTGATATTTCGGAAACTTATGAACCAATTGGAATCAAAGAAAATGTTGGTGAAAGACGGTGGAAAACTGAAGCGTATTTGGTTTGCCGGATTACCCGAAGCTTGTAATAAAATTAAATATTTATATAAAGACGTAATTGTTTTTTATGGTGATGAATCATTTACGGATAGTCTGAAAATGCTGGGAATAGATCCTTCAAAAGCGCCAAAAGGATTTAAAGACGAGAGTACATATAAGAATGCTTTAGATCATTTTGGTAAAGAGGTAATCGACGGCGGTGATTATGTATCAATATTACCTGTGGATAGAAGTGGATATAAGAATTTCGGAACTGCAAAAGATAGCTTGATTGATCGTATTAACCATAATAAAGAAAATAATTTAACGCCAATAATAAGAGCTCATGCAGGGCCTTATATAGAAAACAGGCTTGAATCTGTAAAACAATTTATTGAGTGGTCACGTTTATTGGCTCATAGTGGCTATCTCGATGTGCTGTCAATTGGAACTTCTCAGTTAACTCAGTCAAAATTCGGAGAAAACTGGGATAACCTTCCTAATGGCGGTGGTGTTGGGGTTAATTCTCAGGAGGAATACGAGCGTATTTATGAAGCTGCAAAACCAATGCTGGTAAGAACTTATTCCGGTACAAAAAATTTGTGCAAACAAGCGGAGATACATGAAAAATCTTTAAATATTGCTTGGCATGCTTTATCACTTTGGTGGTTTTCTAAAATAGACGGAAGAGGCAGCTTAAATCTTCTTGAAAATTTAACAGAACATTTTGAAACAATTGAATATATCGGCAAAACCGGCAAACCTTATGAGGCAAATGTAGCTCATCATTTTGCCTTCCGTTCATCGGACGATGTAAGTTATGTGGTATCAGCCTTTCTTGCTGCAAAAGCTGCTAAGAAGTTGGGTATAAAACATTTTGTCCTGCAAATAATGTTGAATGACCCCAAGCATACATCAGCAATTAATGACCTGGCAAAGGCAAGAGCAACATTAAATTTGGTTAAAAGTCTTGAAGATTCCGACTTTAAGGTTTTATTGCAGACACGTGTAGGATTGAGCTATTTATCTCACGATATAGATAAAGCAAAAAAACAGCTGGCTTCAATAACCGCGTTAATGGATGACATTGAGCCTTTTAACAGTCAGAGCCCGGATATAATTCATGTAGTTAGTTATTCGGAAGGTAATGATTTGGCAACACCGGAAATAATAGATGAAAGCATTAAAATAACTTTGTTTTCTCTGAATAAATATCGGAAGTACCGGGAAAAAGGCTGGATAGATAATATGGAAGAGAATCAGGATGTGAAAAACAGAATGCATCACCTTATAAGTGAAGCGAAAATAGTTATAAATGCAATTGAATCATCAATTAAAAATACATATTCACCACAGGGATTTTTTGAGATATTTAAAATGGGATTTTTGCCTGTTCCTCAGTTAATGTATTGCAGAGAAGAATTTCCTGAAGCTGTAAAATGGAATACTAAATTAAGAAACGGCGGAGTTGATATTTATCTTGATAATAAAAAAATATCGGCAAAAGAGAGAATGGAATTAATAATAAGGAGAAATGCAGAAAGTGAAAAAAAATAGAATTGGTTTATTAAACAAAAAAAGGGGAAATTTCAAATTACAGGAAAAATTTGCCGGCAAAGATAATGTAGTTGATGAAACATACAAAGAAGTTGCTCATCATAAACAAGCTTTGATTGATGCCGGGTATGAAGTCTGTACAATAAACTGGGGTGATTCTTTTATCAAAGATTTGATGAAGAATGAGGTCGATTTGGTTTTTAATGTATCGAGTATGGCAGAAGCTGCTATATTAGAAGAGCTTGAAATTCCTTTTGTTGGGTCGGACACCACTGCAATTGCTGTTGCCACAGATAAATCATTAGCCAAAAAAATATGGGGAAGTGAAGGATTACGAACGTCACCTTTTGCTGTGGCAAAATCAATAGAAGATTGTTCTGTATTCAAAGATAATCCTCCTTTCGAGTATCCGTTATTTATTAAACCGGTGGCAGGAAGAGGAAGTGCCGGAATTGACGATAACTCTATTATTGAAAATTATGACCAACTTGTAAAAGGTGTTGAAGAAAGATTAAATACGATAAAACAACCTGTTTTAATTGAAAAGTTTTTGCAGGGAATCGAAATAACTCTTGGTGTAATTGGCAATGGAGATGACATTGAAGTGCTTCCGCCGCTGGAGATTTCTTTTGGTGGTGAGTCTCGTTTTTTAACATTCGATAAAAAAGAGATGGATGATGACAGCTTTTATTGTCCGGCAAGATTAAATGATGAAGAGATGAAAAACATCAAAGAATTTGCGGGGAATGCTTACCGTGCTATCGGCTTTAAAGATTATGGACGAATTGATACTATATTAACCAAAGACGGTCCTTATCTTTTAGAAGGAAACTCTTTTGCAGGCTTAATGTGTACTCCCAAAGAAAAACCTCATAGTTACATTGGATTTATGGCTGTTGCCGACAATATGGATTCATCTGAACTTATTGATAAAATTGTAAAGTCAGCTTTAAGAAGATATAAAATAATTTAAATGCCCAGATTAGAAATAGATATAAACAAGATTAAGCACAATGCTAGAATTATAAAAGCACTATTTGCTGAAAAAGGGATTTCTGTTACTGCAGTAATAAAAGGAGTAACAGGTTCTCCGGAAGTTGCAAATGCAATTCTTGAATGTGGAATTACTACGATAGCAGTTTCACTTGTTCAGAATATAAAAAAAATGAAAGATTTCGGAGTGGAAGCAAAATTTTTACTAACTCGCCTGCCTACCCACACTGAAGTTCCGACTGTTGTTAAATATGCAGACATAAGTTTAAACTCTGAGATATCGACCATTAAGTTATTATCTGAACATTCCCTAAAACAAGGTAAAAGACATAAAGTCGTTATAATGTTAGAACTCGGTGATTTAAGGGAAGGGGTATTACCCGGGGATACAGACTCAATCATTGAACAAATTATACAGTTAAAAGGTGTTGAACTGTATGGAATTGCTGTAAATTTTGCGTGTTTCGGAGGTATTAAACCGACAGAAAAAAATATGACCG
>DAOWES010000260.1 GCA_030638385.1 Candidatus Cloacimonadota bacterium
GTTTCTGATAATGATGGTGAAATGCTGGTGCATACTGTGGAACACTATTTTGATAATGAATTGGATAAATATTCTTCAAAAGAGAAGTTGGATGTTCAAATTCGTCGTAAGAGCATGAAGAATGCAATTATCCGAGCTGCGGATAAAATGGTTGGTTCCTATGCTGCTGTAGTTGTAGATCCTATTACAGAATATAGTTACGCCATTAAGGCCGGAAGTAGTTTGTATTTTGGCGTTGGAGAGATTGATAATAATTTATTTGGTCTTACTTCTTCAGATCTTACAGCAGTTCTTCGTTTCACAAAAGATTTGGTTAATTTGCGAGAAGGCGAATGTGTGGAATATTCAAAAAATGAATATAATATTTTTGCTTTTAAGCAAATTAAGGTTAAGCGTAAGAACCAAAGTGATTATTTTTTAGAAGCCGGTGACATTATAGAAAAGAAGCCTGTTCGCTCAAAACTCCGGGCGGAAGATACCGAGTTATTACCGGAATATGATTATTTTATGCATCAAGAAATTGAAGCAGAAATTGAATCTACCGGTAAATTGATAAAACTATTCCACGGTGGTTCTAATACCGGCAGAAGAATGATCGAACTCTTGAAGAAAGAGGGCATGTTAGAGCATATGACAGAGTTGTGTGAGAAATTATTAGCATCCGGAAAGTTTTTGGAACAGCAGAAATATTTCAAAGAGTATAGAGACTCGGATGAAGCACAAAGTTTTTATAAAAAAGTTAAGGAAAATTATAAATCCATTTTCAATGAGCTTGTTAAGGAAGATTTTGAGAAAAAATACTTCTTCTCTTCAGATAAAAATATTTTCATCGAGCTCTTAAATCATTCTTTCGATAAAACCAATCTTCTTATCGCAAAAGCTTTGGATAGTATTGCCGAACTTTCTGATGTGAAAGAATTTAAAGATAGTGTATCCGGCTTTACTGAATTAATTGAAAACACTTACAAACAAAATGGTACTATCTATGCAATTGCTTGTGGAACATCTTTCCATTCAGCCAAAACTGCTTCGTTGTTCTTCAATGAAATTGCAAACATAAATATTATCCCAACTTTACCAGGTGATTATCGTGGGCAATTTTCCGAAAGTTTACGTGATAATGATGTGATTATCGGAGTATCGCAAAGTGGTGAAACCAAAGACCTTATTGATATTTTCAATGATGTGGATGATAGCGGTTTAGATGTTAAGAAAATCGTGCTGGTAAATAATATGAATTCAACTTTGGGTCAGGAAAAAAGTGATGTTTCCATTCCTATAAATTGCGGACCGGAAATAGCCGTTCCTGCCACAAAAAGTTTTTTAAATCAGATAACATTATTCTATTATTTGGCGATAGTAATTGCACAAGACCAATTGAAAAATAAAGATTTAACTAAAGATCAGAGAAAGGCTGCTGAACAAAAAATTGCAGATCGTATCAAATCTATCGATGATATTCCAAATTTGATAAAAGCAACTATCGAATCTACCAAGGAAGAGATTGAGTATGTGGCCAGAAAAATTTATATGGAGCCATCAATGCATATCTTGGCAACCAAGATAACCGGGGTGGGGAAAGAAGGAGCTTTGAAAATTCGGGAGACAGTTCTAAATCATACCGAAGGTGGGGAAGCTTCTGAGTTTAAACACGGGCCAAATACTATTTTAGGAAAAAATACCGTGTTTGGTGTGAAGAATGTGCGCAAGATGTTGATGGATTATAATAATGTAATTGATAAGGTTTATAATGAAAGCCATGAACGTAGAATTTTGCATGAAGAACGCCGCAAAATCTCAAAAGCGATTAGCAATTATATTTTCACAAAAACCATGCCGTTTAATCTTTCTAAAGAAGGAACCAAACTTTTCGAAGAGATCATCGCGGAATATAACTTTTTTGAATCAGGCTGTCGTAACTATCCTCTTATCTATGTAACAGGACCGGAAGAACGTGATGTGAATTTGACCATTTCACAAATAAATACTCATAAAATTAGAGGTGCAGACACTTTTATTATTGCGGAAGAAAATGAAAAATTATTGGAAAATGCTCGTATTAATCCGCATGATGAAGGCTATTATGGTTGGGGCTATATCCCACTTCCCAAGACCGGGGATTCGTTGATGACTACATTCTCATCATCAGTTGTTTTGCAGCTTTTGGCACTTAGAATGAGTATTATGAAGATGAATAAACTTGATAGCATGGAAATCGCTGACCACGGTGTTCACCCGGATGTTCCGAAGAATGTATCAAAATCTATCACGGTAGATTAGTGGAAATCTAAATAAAATATTATCGGAGAGAAGATGCGAATAGGATATGGATATGATGTGCATAAGTTGGTAGAAGAACGTAAATTGATTTTGGGTGGAGTGCAAATTCCACATTACAAAGGTTTGTTGGGACATTCTGATGCTGATGTGCTTATTCATGCAATTATTGATGCAATTTTAGGAGCTATGGCTCATGGTGATATTGGTAAACTATTTCCCGATACAGACTCTAAATACAGGGATATCGATAGTAGGAAATTATTACGGCAGACTGCGGAAATCATGCGTGCAAAGGGATATTTTATTGGAAATTTAGATGCAACCATTTGCGCAGAAAAACCAAAATTACAATCTCATATTATAATGATGCGAGAGAATATTGCAGCCGATTTGGGCTGTAGAATTGATGAAGTATCGGTGAAAGCCACAACAGAAGAAGGATTAGGAATCAGCGGAGCTGAAGCGGGAATTAGCGCCTCAGCAGTTGTTTTATTAAAATGAAAAAAATGAATAATTTACCGGAATTGCTTTTACCGGCTGGAAATATAGAAGCTTTTTTTGCTGCTGTAGAAGGTGGCGCAGATGCAGTTTATTTGGGACTTAGAAATTTCAATGCTCGAGGTCGTGCTAAAAATTTTGCTATAAATCAATTGCAGTCCTTACTGAAAGAGGCCGAAAAAAACAATGTGAAAGTGTATGTTACGCTGAATATTTTGATAAAAAACAGTGAGTTACCGGAGCTTATCGATACCCTCTATATGCTATCGCAAACAACCATATCTGCTGTGATTATTCAAGATTTGGGGACTTATTACATTATTAATAAATTTTTCCCCCAACTTAAAATTCATGCTAGCACTCAGATGGCTGTGCATAACTCTCTTGGTGCAGAATATATGCGTCAAAAAGGATTTGAACGTGTTATTTTGGCCCGAGAACTAACTTTGTCTGAGCTGAGATTAATTAGCAGAAGAAGCAAAGTAGA
>DAOWES010000146.1 GCA_030638385.1 Candidatus Cloacimonadota bacterium
AATCATCTGAGCATAAATTCTAAAAGGAGCATAGACAAAATCTCCTAAAATGCTCATCAAGATTAATCTTATCCAATCCATCCCCGATTTATAGCGTAATGCGTCAAATGAGTTTAATTTATGTTTAAGCGTCCATTGTTCTATATAAACAGTGACCAAACTTGTGATTATAGCCGAGGCTAAAGTGGAAAAGAGTACAGCCAATAAAATCCAGGATTGATTAAAATATCCCATTAAACCGGCGATGATAAGAAAAATAATTGTTCCAATTTTGATGATAGGCGAAAGTAATTCAAAGAATAAATAATAAGGAAATGCGAATAATCCGATCGTTTTATACTTTGGTTCAAATAACATTGTTTTATGTATTTGTAACGTTTCCGCTAAACCACGGTGCCAGCGATTTCGCTGTTTCAAAAGAAATCCTGAATTATCCGGAACCTCTGTCCAACAAACAGGATGTGGCAAAAATACTGCTTTTGCTTTTTTACTTTTTTCATAAAAATATCGCCACATTCGCACAACTATTTCCATATCTTCACAAACTGTTTGACGACCGTTTCCGCCTATTTGCTTAATAAATTCGCTATCGTTATGTTTTGTGAGAAAGCCACCAACCACAAGCAGGTCTTTCTTTCGATAAACGGAAAAAGCACCGGACATTATCATAATTGCATTCATTTTACTCATACTATAACGGGCAATCATAAAGGATTTCAGGTATTCAATAATTTGCCATTGAACCCAGATATTTTTGGGAAGAGAGGAATTAATTACTTTATTGTCTTTTAGTTGAACTCCATTTGCCACAGCGAGTTGACCTCCGCTAACAAAGACATTTTCATCATCAAGCATCGGTTGCACCGTTTGCTTCAAAGCCATTTTATCTAAAACAGAATCAGCATCGATAGTGCAGATTAGTTTTTTATTAGAATAATTTATCCCGACATTTATAGCATCGGCTTTACCACCGTTTTCTTTATCGATTACGATTAGATTATTTTTTTTGTATATTTTTTTTACAGATCGAGTTGGAATTGTTGTTGCAATTTTTTTTTGCTCAAATTCATTTAATTCAAAATTCTTCAAGACTGTTTCAAGAGTTTTATCGGAAGAACCGTCATTTATTACAATCACTTCAAAGTTTGGATAATCAAGTGCGAGTAACATTTGTATACTATGCAGAATCGTAACTTCTTCATTATAGGCAGGAACAATGATAGATACAGGATAATCTGCGAATTTTTCATCCGTTTGAATAGTTAAATTTTCTTTGCGTACAGATTTCATAAAGATCACTAAAAACATCCAATCTATTATGAAATAGAAAACGTAATATAATATTAGCAAATTTTCAATTATTCGAATCATCAATTATCCTTTTATTTTTTATCAATTGCATTTGTTCTTTTAAGCTATTACTAATCTTTCCGACTTGACCTAACATCTTGCAAATAATATAGATAAGCAAAATAATCCATTTACAAAATAACCTCGCAATTTATTCTCGTCCAATAAGTTACAACAAAACATAAACAGTAAAAAGACGAGATTATGTATGTTAAAACGTTTTAATCAGGTGAAATTGTCAAGTGCAGGAGCGAAAAATGTTTTCGCTTTAATTTAATATAATTCCATTTTCTGTAATTATTAAGATTGACGTAAAAATATTTATTAAATTTTTGAACTCAATGAATAAAATAATTAAAGTTTATATAGTTATATTATGTTGTATTTTAACCGTTAAAAGTATGGTTTTAAGTTCATCTTTTGTGATATGCGATTTCGATTCTAGATCAAATATTGAAATGTTGCATACACAGAAAATAGCTCATGCGCATAATGAAGATACTGATTTTGACAATCACGATGAGCAACTTGGTTCATCATGCAATAATTTGACAGGCGAAGATCAATATTCCGAATGTATCCCCTGTTCAGATAGACATATTTATCATGAAATCAATCTTTCCCAAAAGAGACCTTCGACTAAAATTGACTTTTCATTTTATTATCGTTCCGTCAAAAAAAATGATATTATTCCTTCAATTATAAATAACAATATTATCGATAATACCGATATCAGGCAATTAGCCTATCAACCTACAATAACTGTTCTCCGTATTTAAAATATATTTTCTTTTACCAACAAGTTATGCAAAACTTTTGGATTGTTATTACAATAGTTAATGCTTTATAGCATCTATTTTGCGTAGGATTTTTTCTCACCAATATAAATTACAGAAATATTGTAAAAAAAACTGTATCTTTGTTTGAGATCAACTACGTAATAATTGCGTAAAGTGTTCTGCCTAAATAAGGTTATTAGCTATTTTCCAGAAAAAAAAAATTGTATCTAATACAAATATTTTGCTGAACTTATCAAATTATTAACGATTAAAATGTTACTATCATTATTTGGATAAATACTGATAGTGAATTTCATAATTAAGGAGAAAATAATAGTGAGAAAATACAAAATAATTGCTTTAATGTTTTGTTGTTTTGCGATTACATTATTACACGCAGAAGAAAACTTAACATTAAATGAAATACTGCAAAGAGTTCAGGATAATAATCTTGAGCTTCTATCTATACAGAAACAGATAGAAGCTGCAAAATCCGGTATTGTTCAAGCCGGATTATTCCCAAATCCTGAATTGGAAGTTGAGTTTGGAAATTTCGGCAAAGATGAAATAGGAATTGGAATAGGACAATCTTTTGAATTGGGCGGTAAGAAGAGAACCCGAATCGAAATCGCAAAAATAGAGCTTGAAAAATCCGAACTTGAATTTGATATTAAGAAGTTTGAATTGGAAATTGAAGCTATTCGAAGAGTATTACCGCTGCTTTCCAATACGACCAAACTTACCTTGCTCGATTCAATAATTGCCATAGCAGAATCAACTCTAAAAACAATTCAAAAACGTGTGGACGCTGGTACTACAATGCCAACTGATGCAATCCGAGCCGAAATGGAATTGGAAGAATTATTGCTGGAAAGAAGATTAGCCGACCGAGAAGTTGTTCAACTTAAAAAGAATTTATCAGTTTTATGGTCTAGTTCTACAATTGATTTTTCTTCAATTTCAGGTACGATTAATCAAAAATTTACGATACCTTCACTTGAGACATTTCAAAAATCTCTTTTAAATCATCCGGAAATTAAGATGATAGAACTTGAATGGAGATTATCACAAAAAGAATTAGAAGAATCCAGAATCGGAGCAATTCCAGATCTGACGATTAGTGCAGGATTTACACGCAGTATGGAAACAGAGGAAAATACTGTTGCTTTATCAGCCTCCATTGATCTTCCGATATTCAGTAGAAATCAGGGAGAGATAAAAAGCAAAGAATATTCTGCTGATGCTTTTCAGCTTGATGCAGATAATACGATCCTGATCAAACAAACTGAACTTCAAAAACTATATAATCGTCTGCGCACAGTAGATGAAAAATTAAATACGATCGAAACAAAAATTCTTCCGAAAGCTGAAAGTGTTTTCCAAACACTTTTAGGCTATTATGAACTTGGAAGTGTAGGTTTGCTCGATGTAATAGAAGTTCTGTCAGAACTTCTCGACTATAATACGAGTATAATTGATAATTATGTTATACGGACAGAGCTTTTAACCGATCTCTACGAATTGACCGGTCATAAAATGAAATTTATCGTAAATGAATAAAAACAAAAAAGTGGAGTTAAAATGAAATATTCAGTAAAAATAAAAAGTAATAAATTCATGATGTTAATAGCATTGTGCCTAACAATAATGTTATGGGGATGTGGAACAAATAATAATGAAACGCAGCATAATCAAGATCATGCCGGTCACGATCATGCTGAAGCTGAACATATAGAAGAAGCAATACATGATAATGAAGAAAAAGACGCCCATTCCGGCTGTACAGGTGAAAAACACGAGGAAGAAGCTGAAGAAAAAGATCATTCCGGTCATAGACATGCAGAAAAGGATGAACAGGGAGATGAGCTTGCGGTAGAGCTTACTGAGCAAGCACAGAAACTAGCGGATATTAAACTGGGAAAAGTAAAAATGTCTAAGATCGGTACAACCTTGGAATTACCGGGCGAGATTGTATTCAATGATGATAATGTTGCTCACATAACACCACGCTATGCAGGAATTGCCAAAGAGGTCCGTAAACAATTGGGTCAACAGGTTAATAAAGGTGATGTGTTAGCTGTTATTGAAAGTAATGAAAGTTTGTCATCTTACAATATTCATGCTCCGATAAGCGGGTATATTGTTGAGAAGAATATTACAAACGGAGAATTTTTAGGTGAAGAAAACAACATATATGTTATTGCTGATCTTGAGACTGTATGGGTAAACTGTGATGTCTATCCCAAAAACGGTCAAAAAATCAAGGTGGGACAAACAGTAAAAATTAAAGCTGTTGGATTAGATTTGGAAACTGAAGGTGAAATTACTTATATCGCACCTATCTATAACGGTACGAACCGAAGTGCGGTTGCTCGGGCGGTAATTTCATCCCAAAATATGAAGTGGAAACCTGGAATGTTCATCTATGCATCTTTTGAAATTTCATCCAAAGAGAAAGTTCCCGTAGTATCCAAAAATTCCGTTCAAGTACTGGATAATAAAAATGTAATTTTTGTTCCGAAGAAAGAAAATGTTTTTGTTCCCATAGAAGTTACTTTAGGAATGGTTGATAAAAATAATGTAGAGATTTTAAAGGGAATAGATATCGGCGACTTATATGTTACAAACGGAGCATTTGAGATAAAAGCCAAGATTGTAACAGGTGCTCTGGATGCTCATGCCGGTCATGGTCATTAGGAAAAGGAGAAGATAATGATTTCAAAATTAATTGAGATTACCCTAAAAAAGAGAGCCATTATTATCCTATTACTTTTGGCAATAATTGCTTATGGTATTTATCAATATCAAAAACTGCCTACAGATGCCTTCCCTGACATCTCTCCTGTGATGGTTCCTATCTTTGCAGAGGCGCATGGAATGGCACCGGAAGAGGTTGAAAGGATGATTACATTTCCTATCGAATCTTCTATGAATGGATTACCAGGCGTTACTTTGATCAAGTCAACATCAGCTTTCGGAATGGCGGTTATCTACATTTATTTTGAGGATAACGTAGATATATATTTCGCCCGACAAATTGTTGCTGAACGACTAGCCGGAACACTTTCTGAAATGCCTGAAATGCACGAACCACCAATATTAGGACCTATTTCAACCGGATTGGGTGAAGTGTTTATGTATTATCTGAAGGCAGATGACAATATTGATACTGAAGGAAAAGATAAAAATACCTGGCTTCGTGAATTGAATGATTGGGTTGTAAAATTTCAACTTCAAACAGTTTCGGGAGTTACAGAAATCCTCTCGATGGGCGGACATATTCTCCAATATCAGGTTAATGTAAATCCTTATGCAATGGACAAACATGACATAACTCTCGAAGAAATTGTTGAATCCATTAATGCCAACAATGCTAATGCAGGCGGACAATTTTTAGTTCTGGGCTCTGAGGAATACCTGGTTCGCGGAATTGGGCTAATTGAAAATCGTGAACATCTCGGTGATATCCAAGTAAAAGTTGTAAACGGTACTCCGGTTAGACTTAATGATGTGGCAGAAGTTAATTTCGGAAATGAACTTAGACGCGGAGTTGTCTCACTGAACGGAGAAAAGGAAGTCGTTGCCGGTATCGTGATGAAACTTTATGGAGAAAATACTTCAAAGGTTATCAAGGAACTTGAAAAGAAATTTCCTGAAGTTCAGGCATCTTTACCTAATGGGGTGAAAATTGTTCCTTATTACAATCAAAGCCATCTTGTGGAAAGTGCTACTGGAACAGTTAAAAAATCACTTCTAATAGGAGCATTCCTGGTATTACTGACATTACTGTTGTTTCTCGGAAATATGCGAACTGCTTTTATTGTGGCACTTGCTCTACCGTTATGTGCTCTCATTGCGGTTATATTTATGGGATTTTTAGGTTTATCTGCCAATCTAATGTCACTAGGTGGAATTGCCATCGCTATTGGAATGCTGGGAGATGCTTCCATTGTAATGGTAGAAAATATTTACAGGCACTTATCTGAAAAGCGCAATAAGGACAAAAATAAGTTTAAGATAATTGTTGAATCTGCAAAAGAAGTTGCAAATCCAATCCTTTTTTCTGTTGTTATTATCATCATTGTTTTTCTTCCTCTTTTCACTTTAGAAGGTGTAGAAGGGAAAATGTTCTCTCCGATGGCATTGACGATTTCATTTGCCCTATTGGGTTCCCTTGTTGTAGCTCTATTCTTTGCACCGGTTTTATCATCACTCATGCTCAAGGCAAAACCTCATAAAGAATTTGCCTTTATCTCATTGCTGAAAAGAATATACAAACCCATCTTAAGATTTGCTTTGAAAACAAAAGGAATAATTGTCGGTGGAACATTAATAGTATTTGTAATTACTATGCTACTAATTCCACATCTGGGAACGGAATTCATTCCCGTATTGGAAGAAGGAGCAATACAAGTTAATGTAACAATGGCACCTTCGATATCTCTCGTGAAGGCTACCGAAACTGTTATGAAATTGGAGCGGGAGATTCTTAAATTTGAAGAAGTAGAATCCACAATTTCAAAAATCGGAAGACCGGAAGCCGGCAGTCATCCTCATCCTGTTAATTTCTCAAACATTCAAATTGCTCTTAAACCTGTAAATAAGTGGAAAAATTATAAATCAAAAGAAGATCTGATTGCTGCTCTAAACAAGACGTTATCGGAATATCCCGGAATCCAGCTGAATTTTACACAACCTATTCAAAATATGTTTGATGAGCTGCTGTCCGGA
>DAOWES010000092.1 GCA_030638385.1 Candidatus Cloacimonadota bacterium
ACTTGGTTAGGACTTTACAGTAAATTCATGAATATAACAAAAATAAAATAAAAAAACTGCCGCCAAAGTTAATTGCCGGCAGTTTTTAAATTCACAGAATAAAATTATTCTACTATCTTATAACCTGCTTTTTCAATTGATGATTTTATTTCGTCCGAACTATAATCTCCATCTACAACAACGTTTTTCTTTTCCAAATTCACCCTTACATCCTGCACACCATCAATATTCAACACTACATCTTTAACCTGCGCAGCACAATGGTTACAAGTCATACCTTCAACTAAAAATGTTTTATGTGCCATCTCTTCTCCTAGCTCAGGCTTTTTTAACTTATTCCTGATCTTCCTGATAATAGATAAGATCAACAGAACTGAAAATATACCAATCAGTAATTTATTAAACAATGTAGCATCTTTATGATGAGCCATCATCATCATTTCCGGTTCACCCAAAACATCGAAGATATAATCAAGCAGAAAACCACCCAATATTGCGAACACAGAAATAACTGAAATGTAAATCACGATCAATTTCTTTCCTAACGTCTTACTAATCAAGGATATTGCCGCTGCGTTAGTGGCAGGTCCAACAACCAAAAACACAAATGCAGCCCCCGGTGAAATTCCTTTTAAAATAAGTGAAACAGCTATCGGAATAGAGGCAGTAGCACATACATAAAGAGGAATACCCACAGCAATCATCATCAACATACCCAGAAAACCATCACCGCCAAAATCAGCAAAAAAGTTATCCGGAATGATAAATGAAATAAATCCGGCGATCACAATACCCACTATCAACTGAATCGTAATATCATCCAGGAAATCGACAAAAGCATATTTGACTCCTGAAATTATCCTTTCCAAAATCGAATGAGAATGTGGTTCAACAATATCACATGTATCACATTCAAATTTCTCTTCCATACCCTGCTCAATTTGGTCATCCTGCTTCTGAATTAAATTAGCAACAAGCCCACCAATAACTCCGGTAACAAATGCTGCTATCGGGCGGAATATTGCAAATATCGGCCCCATCATCCCATAAGTTGCGATAATACTATCTACCCCTGTCTGTGGCGTTGAAATCAGAAAAGAGAGAGTAGCGCCCTTCGATGCTTTCTTCTTTCTTAAAAATATTGCCGTGGGAATTACGCCACATGAACAGAGTGGAAGTGGCACTCCCAGAATTGCAGCCTTTATAACTGAAAAGAAATTGCTTTTACCCAAATGTTTTGCTACAAAATCTTTCTTAAACACCACATGCAATAAGCCTGCAAAAACCAAACCCAGAAAAAGATAGGGTGCAATACTAATATACGTATTGAATATTTCATTTAATAATTTCATTTTTCTACCTTATTAACCTTTTTATCGTTGTCATCAACTCATCTACAACTTCAACTCGACCTCCCTGGATTTGCTCAACAACACAGTTTTTTATATGAGCATCCAGCAATTTCTCTCCTGCCGATACAAGAGCACTCTGAACAGCTGCCATCTGATTCAGGATCTCGTCACAATACACATCTTCCTGTATCATACGATTTATTCCTCGAATCTGTCCTTCAATTCGGCTCAGCCTGTTTTTCATTAAAGCTTTAAAATCTTCCGAATGATGAGAAGACTCAATATGACAATGAACTTTATTTTTCATAATTTAACCTCCATTTTATATACCCCTCATGGGTATATCTATAAAGTAAGTTTTTTGTGTCAATAAGCAATTTTTTTTCCTCTGCATAAGATAAGAAGCATCATACCAATAAAGCTCTTTAATAACTTTTCGCTCAAAGGAAATAGCCTTGCTTCCCATTATATAGCTTTTAGCAAAAAAAAAATATTTTCCACCTTGACACCAAGTCCCACTTTTTTAAAAAAAACTATCTTAGTAAAAACATAAGAACAGGGGTGCCCGTATGGGCTGAGATCAGACCCTTATAACCTGATCCGGGTAATGCCGGCGCAGGGAGTTTGAAATAACGACTCTCTTTACACCGCATTATCTTCCTACTTGGAGGCAAAATTTAAAAAATTGTATCAATGGTAATGGTGAATTCATATCACAAAAAACTGAAGGAAAACCTCTCTATCGATACCACTATAGTAGGCGGTAGTCCTTCCAGCTAAAACAGGAAAGAAAGTTGCGGAACTACTCCAAGACAAACTTGCTTAGCAATAAAACCGAAACGAATCTAAATATAGTTGGGTTCGTTGCTCAAAAGGATAAATTATGAAAGATTTCGGATTATATCTGATTATCACTAAACCGGTATTAAGCTATCGGGAAGTAGCCGAAGCTGCAGTACGTAATGATATCAGAATGTTACAATTAAGGGAAAAACACTTGAACGACAATGAACTTCTGGCTGCTGCCCGTGAGATCCGGGAAGTAACCAGTGGCACAAATACATTGCTCGTAATCAATGACCGCCCTGATATTGCCCTACTTTGTGAAGCGGACGTGCTTCATCTGGGTCAAAATGATATCTCAGTGAAAGACGCCAGAAAGATTGTGGGTGATGATATGTTAATCGGACTTTCCACTCATTCTTTCCAACAGGCAAAAGATGCGTTGGCTCATAATCCCGATTACATCGGCTTTGGCCCTATCTATAAAACACCTACGAAAGTTAATCCTGATCCTACTGTGGGAACGGATAATCTCCGTGAAATAGTAAGTGTAGCGGATGAAAAAAATGTTCCTGTGATTGCCATCGGCGGTATTTTCCCTGAAAGTATTCCCACTATCCTGGAAGCTGGAGCACGTAATATCTGCATGGTACGATATTTCATGGAAAGCAATGACCTGGATAGCCGCATAAAAAAAATAAAAGAAATGATAAGATAAAAAAAAATAAAGGAAATATATTATGACACAAATGCAACAAGCCCGCAAGGGTATCGTAACAGAAGAAATGCGCTATGTAGCGGAGTATGAGCAAGTAGATGCAGAATGGTTACGCCAGGAAGTGGCTGCCGGCCGTATCGCTATCCCCATAAATATCAATCATAAATTTGAGCCTCGTGCTGTTGGAAATGGTTTGAAAACCAAAATCAATGCCAACATCGGAACCAGTGGAATGCACTGTAACCTGGAAGAAGAGCTCGAGAAATTGGATGTCGCGGTACAGTATGGAGCCGATGCGGTAATGGACCTTTCTACCGGTGGCAACCTAGATGAGATCCGTAAACTGATCGTAAAGCATTCTCCGGTGATGATCGGTACAGTGCCTATCTATCCTGTTATGACCCGCTTAGCAGAGCAAGATCTTAGATTTTCCAGCATGACAGCTGACATGCTATTTGAAGAGATCGAAAATCAAGCTAAGCAGGGTGTTGATTTCATGACACTACACTGTGGCGTTACTCGCCGTTCTCTGGAATTCTTGGATAAAC
>DAOWES010000116.1 GCA_030638385.1 Candidatus Cloacimonadota bacterium
CAAAAAAAAACATATAAAAATTAAAAATTTTAAAAGAGAAAAAAATATGAAAAATGTATTAAATATTTATAAAATAATGCTAAAGCATTGGAAGTTCCTAGCGGCCGCCATTATCTTCATGTTGTGCTTTGCGCTATTTAGTAGCGTTAGTGTAGGAGTGGCAATTCCTCTTTTTGATTATGTGCTGGGAGATGCTCATTCTACAACATTATATAGTACCAGCTCTGACTTTTTTAAGGCGAGCTCGCAAGCAATCTCAGATTTCACTACAACTACACCCATCTCTTTCACCAAAGGTTCAGCATATTATGAACCATTACTTGATAAAATTAAGTATATACTTTCCTCAACTGACCAAATTCTATTATTGTGGATAATCAGCATAACCGTAATTATTCTCACTATATTGAAAAATATATTTTTCTTCTTCAATAAATTGATGATTGCAAATTTGGTTGGACGCACAAATCAAGAAATTCGTAATAATATGTATAAAAAATATCTCACTCAATCGCTTGCATTTTTTGGAAAAAACAGAATCGGAGATTCGCTTGTGAGAATGGTTTCTGATGTTACGATTGTTGGTAATATGTTTATCTCTTCACTCTTAAATGCTCTTCAGAACATATTCCTCTTACTCTTTTTCTCGCAAGTTGCCTTATTATTAAATACCAAACTTTTCCTCACTACTTTAATTATCCTACCAATTTTTGCTTTAGTACTTAGTACTCTTGGCAAAAAACTAAAAAAATATGCTAAACGCATCCAAGCTCAATATTCCGATATGTTTTCAAATGTGGAAGAAGTATTGAATAATATTAAAATAGTGAAAGCTTTTTCGAAAGAGAAAGCCGAAATGGATAAATATAAGATAATAAATGAGAAATATTTTAAATCTTTTAGAAAAAGTAAAATCTACACTTCCATAAGCGTACCACTTTCTGAACTAAACGGAACGATCATTGGCGTCATTGTGCTCATTCTCGGGGGTAGCCAAGTTATAGATGTCAATTCCAATTTCAGTTTGGGAACTTTCACCGCCTTTTTATTAGCAATCTTCTCGATGCTTCACCCCATGAAACAATTAACCAAAGCCTATTCAAATATCCGCAAAGCAATGGTATCTTTAGATAGAATTTCAAAAATATTGAACCGTAACTCCGAAATATCCGAAGCTGAGGATGCAGTTGAAAAGAAAGGCTTGGATAAAAAGATTGAAATTAAAAATCTCTCCTTTGCTTATGAAGAAAGCCTTGTTTTGAAAAATATCAATCTCACGATAAATAAAGGAGAACAAATTGCTCTGGTTGGCTCCAGTGGTTCGGGAAAATCTACTTTGGTAAATCTATTAGCCAGAATGTATGACACAAATCAAGGAGAAATCTGCATAGATGGCACAAACATTAAGGAAATGAAGTTAAAAGATTTACGTACACTCTTTGGCACCGTAACCCAAGAATCTATTTTATTCACAGAAACCATTGCCAGCAATATCAGCTATGGCAGTAGCAATAAAGTTAGTTTGGAACAAATAAAACGAGTTGCCAAAATTGCCTATGCCGATGAATTCATCGAAACAATTCCTTTGCAATATGATGCAATATTACACGGTAAAGCATCAAATTTATCGGGTGGGCAAAAGCAGCGTCTTTGCATTGCCAGAGCCATTATTTCAGATCCTCCCATTTTGATCTTTGACGAAGCTACCAGTGCTTTGGATACTGAAGCAGAAAAGAAAGTGCAACAAGCTATCGAAAAAGCTACCGAAAACAGAACTGTTATTATGATTGCCCACCGCCTCTCCACCATCTTAGCATCAGATAAAATTGTGGTAATGGATAAAGGTGAAATTGTGGGAGTTGGGAAACACGACAAATTATTGCAAACTTGTCCGCGCTATGAGCATCTTTATAATTTACAATTTGCGAGTAATTAAGGTGAAAATTCTTTTCTATATTTCCAAGGCTTATTCCATCCCAATCATTGAACCTTTGGTAAAGCAATGCAATCGAGATGAAATTAAATTTGCCTTATATGTATCGAAGAAAGTAAAAGCAGCCCTTCCTGAATATTGGAAAAAGCTCGAAATATTTTCTTTCTTAGGAGAAGCTATCTCCTATAACCCCGATTTTGTTTTGGTTCCGGGAAATTTTGTAGATTATCGTATCCCGGGTATCAAAGTGGAAATTTTCCACGGTTTAGGAGTGGAAAAAGCGGCTCATTACAAAATCCGTCATCTCTTTGATGTTTACCTCACCAGCGGACCTTTTGTAACAGAAAAGTATAACCAACTTCAGCAAAAACATAAATATTTTTATGTGAAAGAGACAGGTTGGCCAAAGGTTGACCATATTCTAAATTTTCCAAAACAAAATATTAGAAAAAGCTTAAATCTACCGGAAGATAAAAAAATCGTCTTATTTGCTCCCACTCATAGTAGCAAAATGCAATCGGCCACAGCGCTCATGCCAATTATCCCCCAAATAATCCAAACTGATGAAATCTGGTTGGTAAAATTTCATGAGCTCATGAGCAAAGAGATTAGCGAAAAGTTCTCTCAACAAAATGCAAATATTATCCAGATAAATTCTGCCGATATCACTCCTTATTTACATGCTGCTGACCTATTGATTTCTGACACATCTTCGGTAATTTATGAGTTTATGACTTTAGATAAGCCTATCATCACCTATAATACAACCGGCAGAGTAGATAAGGGCATCAATATCTCCGAACCAACCGAATTGCGAGCAGCAATTGACCAATCTTGGCAAAATCCAACTGAATTTTCCGCCAACAGGAAAGATCATCTTAGCCAAATAAATCCATATTTGAACGGAGAAATTTGCCAAAACGTTTTAGCCACTTTGGCAGAGATAAAGCAGAATGATCTGATTCCCAAAAAACGAAAACCCTTAAACCTCTTTCGGAAAGCGCAGTTGCATTATCACGAAAAATTCAAAAAAGGATATCTTCGATAATGATAAAAGTTTTATTTGATTTGAAAAAAGAATATTACCTAAATTCTCTAAAACCGGTTTATGACGAGCTAGCCAAAGATCCTGATTATGACATCTACCTCAATATAGGAAACGATCAACGTCGTTTTTTAGGTTTATTCCTCATTTCAGAAAAGAAAAAAATTGCCCAAAAATTGCTGAAACAAGGATATCAACTTACAAATGAAACGAGCGGATTTGACGCAGTAATTTGCGGAGATGCGCTAAAAAACCCGGAACGATATGGCCAGACTAAAAGATTCCATTTAGATCATGGTGTTGGCATCAAAACTTTGCGAATACGTAATATCACCCGCCAAAAAAATTATCATTATCATGTCTTTTTGGAAGGCCAATATTGGTATGATTATATCAAAAGTATTGGTTCGGAAAAAAAAGCAGATTTTTATCTTACCGGTATTCCAAAACTAGATCCATTCTTCATTGATGGAATTTATAATAATGAAAAACTAATCCATAAAATTGGCATTAACCCTCATAAAAAAACAGTACTTTTTGCACCTTCTTACAAACCTAGCTGCATCAAGTTTGTGCAGGAAAAAATCACCGACCTTCTACCGGAATATAATGTGGTGATTAAGTTGCATCCATATAGTTGGCAGGGCAAATATGCTCCCCATTCACAACATAAATTTTACGAGAAATTAGCTAAAAAAAATCCGGATGTATATCTAATCGATAAAGATGATTTTGATATCTATCCATACCTATTTTTGGCCGACACAATGATTAGCGATACATCCAGCGTAGTTAATGAATTTCTGGCTTTGGGTAAACACGGCATCATCTATGTTCTACCATATGAAGAGCTAAACCATAGTGATGGAATGCCGATTTTATCGATTGATCCCAAAGATTGGTTAAAGGGAGCTTTCCCACAAATGCACCAACCAGAAGACCTGCTGCCGGCAGTAAAATCTGCTTTGAATCCAACTGACAAAATGAAAAATAAATTAGCAAAATATCGAGATTACTTCTTTACAGGTTTAGATGGAAAATCTGCGATGCGTGTTAAAGAAAAAATTGATAAAATAATGAAAAAGGAGAAATAGATGCCCGGAAAATATACACTAACAGGAAGACGTGCAGAAGTCGCCAAAAAAATGATGAAAAACATTACTCAAGTTTTCAATAATAATGAAATTCCTTATATTTTGGACGCTGGAACACTGCTTGGTATTACTAGAGAAAATAGACTTTTACCCTGGGACAATGATGTAGATATCACGGTGACAAGACACTTTGAAGATAAAGTGATGAATTGTCTAAATCAAATTAGAAGAAAAGGTTATAGGGTGCGTGTAAAACATTACTCTGAAGATTTGAAAAATTTCAAAAAAGGTGAACTGAGAATAATTAAAATTAAAAACTTTTCTTTACTAACATTCAAGAGCGATGTTGTGGTTGATATATTTTTAAAAAAACAAGTAGGTGATAATTATTACTGGACTGTAGCCGTTAAAAACCCTGTACTAAAGTCCTGCCCGATAAGATTTTATGACGAGATAAAAAAAGTCAACTTCGATAATACAGAATACACTGTTCCAGAAGATAACGAAGGTTACCTGGCCTATCATTACGGAGAAGATTGGCGAGTTCCTATAAAGAGCTGGGATTTCCGTGTAGATGATAATTGCAATACAGAATTTTTATAAAATTGGTTTATTGAATTAAGTGGCGCGAATGCTAATAATAATCAAGACGCTCAATTGGCTTCTGCAATAAAGCAGAGAACAATTGAGTGTTTTTTTTCAAAAACATTCAGTTTTATCCTTGTTTCGAAAAGACAATTGCCATAAAAAATATTGGACAATAATCATCATTCACAATTTTTTTGCTAAAAAAGGAAGTAAATAAAATGGCAATATATTATTATGCAAATCAGGTTTATCAACTATCTTATGCACTTCCATTCTATAATAAAATTGGCGGAAAATTTATAGTAAACAGCATTTCTAAATATTGGCGTTTCAAAAAACATTTGCAATCCTTAGCTGCCTATAATGAGAATACTTTTTTAAAAACACCTTCGATTATTATTCGTAAAAACGGACAAATGCAAGACCTCGAAGGAATTATCCTATCTTTTTCCAATGATTGGATTTACCGGAACCCAAAGAAGTGCAAAATCATCTTTCACGAGCATGGAGCAAGTGATAAACATATTGGCTCAAACAGCAAAGCTAAAACGGTGGAAAAGCTGAAAAACTTTGATTATATATTCCTGATGAGCCCCAAAAATCTGATAAAATTAAATGCGCTAAATGCTAATTTGGATGAAAATAATTTCGTAAAAATCTATAATATGAGATTTGCTAATTACGACTCCATGGTTCCCGAACGTGCAAAAATATTAACCAATTTAAAAATTAAAGATCCAACTAAAAAAATAGTACTTTATGCTCCAACTTGGAGATTTGGTAATGGGACACTTCGCAAATATTTTCATCGCTTTGCCAAAGAGATTACCCAAGAATATAATCTTATTGTCAGACCTCACTTCCATGAAGCGAAATTGATTCCTCAATATAGAATCTGGGCAAAGCTGCATAACATCAAGAACCTCTATTTTTCCAATCCTTCCAATCTCGCCAAGCATGACACTATGACCGATTTTGTGGCATCCGATATCTTGCTCAGCGATACTTCTGCCGTACTCTACGAATATCTGGTCAGCCAAAAACCAATCATAATCATCAATCCGAATTATGACAAAAGAGTGGAAATGCCCGCCGAAATGGATATTATGAAAAACTCAGTAATTTTCAATGAAACAGACAATATCAATCAGGTGATTGCTCAGACCCTGAAAGAGCAAAAGTACTCAAAAAATTATAATAAAATGTTTGCAGACTGTTTTTATGTTCCCAGCCAAACAGATGTTAAAAATGCAATCTCTTTTTTGAAGGAAATATGAAATATAAAATCGGTTATTATATTCTCACGGATATTCAGCATATCCCTCCCGTTATTAAGATTTATGAAAAGCTCGGTGGGATAATTATAACAAAAAACAATAATATTCGTGATTTTATCCTAAAGAATCATACTGAATTGAATCCGAAAGTAATATTGATTAAACATACACGAGAAGCCCGAGAAATCTCCCGAAAATACGATTTGAAAATCATTATCTATACAGGATTTCAAATGATTAATTGGGGATATTCCATTCAGATTTTTCATGGTGTTTCCGATAAACATTATATCGAGGATAAACGCATTTTACGATATAACCTGTGTCTTGTTCCGGGACAAAAGCATATTGATAAATTTATCAATGCAAAATTGTACAACGACCCCAAAACATTCAAATTAGTGGGTTATCCCAAATTTGATAAAATTGTGAATGATTCCACAAAAGTAAATCATGTGTTTGATAATGAAAAACCTACCATATTATATGCTCCCACCTGGATCTCGGAAAACAGCGCAGCAAAAGTTAATTTTTCTGAATTCGGAGAAAGCTCATTACCGCTTTGGGGTAAAAAGATAATTAATGCAGTAGCTTCAAAAAACTGGAATCTAATCATTAAATATCATTCAAGAATAAATAAAACAGCAACTGCTATTTATGATGAGATTGAGAATTATATTGAGACGTTAGGAGTTGAAAATAAGGTAAAAGTTGTCTGGGATGCAGATATCACCCCATATATGAAGCAAGCTGATATTTTGATTTCAGATATTTCAGCAGTTTGTTATGAGTGGTTTCATTTAAATCGTCCGATTATTTTTGCCAATCCATCACCGGAAAACTACTCACCTTCCGATAACGTCTTTTCAAATACTTACGCCTGGAATGCCGGCGATGTGATCTATCATGAGAAAGAGATAATCCCCCTGATTACTGAAAATCTGGTAAATGACAAGTATCATAATAAAAGAAATGAATTATTAAATTATGCATTCTATAAACCGGACGGAAATGCACTTCAACGGCAGATTGAAGAAATTCGAAAATATTACAATAAAGTATCAAATTATTCAAAACTTCACATAATGATGCACAATCTGAAAACATTTATTAACTTAGGAAAGTAAATTATTTCGTTTGTTCTTCCTGCTATTCTTATGTTCTTCGCCCGTAAAATGTGAGAAGAAGAGTCGGACGAGGAGGATACGTCATTCACCAATTAACTTAAAACTAATTTTGAGAATTATCTGGCTGGCGCATAAAGCTTTGAGGTTTTTAAAATGGGCTTTACCCGCCGGCCACCAAATGAATAATTTTAATATCGTCGTTATCATTAATCAATTGAACATGATAGGACTTTTTATCGATGAATTTACCGTTAATTTTAACAACACTGAGATGAATGATGAAATTATTATTTTTCAGCAATTTTTCTACAGTTAAGCCCTTTTCCCAGGCTAATTCGTTACTATTTACTTTTATCATGAAATCTCCTCCCAACTCTATTTCTTTTATGAGTTCTGCAAAAGAAATAATTTAATCTTTTGTTTAAAAATTCAATTAAAAACCTCATCCCCTAACCCCTTCTCCTGCGAGGAGAAGGAGAAGTAATGGCCTGACCGAAATTATGGTGAGTTATGTTGTCAAGTGTAGTGTGACAAAGATGATTAACCGCAAGCAAGGATTTGGGAACAAAAGCTAAAGACTTTTCAACAAAATCATAGACATCTTAAATTGCTCCTTTTTTTTAGTTTAGTATTTATAAAATCAAGATTAAGGAATATAATAATAACCATGATACACACAATGTTAAATGATAAAAAAATCGTACTGGCGTCAGCCTCTCCCCGCCGTAAAGTAATTATGGATCAAATTGGTCTAAATGTTCTACAGATTCCGGCCAATATCCCCGAAATACGCATTAGCGATAATCCTAGAGTTTTAGTAAAAGCTTTAGCAAAAGAGAAAGCACTTGCAGTAGCTGAAAGAGTTGATGCTGATTGTGTGATTATTGCGGCCGATACGGTAGTTTATTTTAACAAAGAAATTTTGGAGAAACCACACAGCGAGATGCAAGCAGCAGATTTTCTAATGCAACTTTCGGGGAATATTCATTATGTTTACACAGGCATTGCCATCCATTACAAAAAATCTATTATCTGCGATTACACAAAAAGCTTAGTTCAATTCAAAGAACTTTCTGCCCGAGAAATTGATGAATATATACAAACCAAAGAACCGATGGATAAAGCGGGTGCTTATGGAATTCAAGGTTACGGTAGCCAATTTGTTAACAAAATTAGTGGTTGCTATTTCAATGTGATGGGCTTCCCCGTTTCTCTTTTTTATGATATGCTGAAGAAAATAATTAAGTGAGAGTGTTGTCCAATCTGAAAAGCTCTAATCACGGATCAAGACAGATGAAAAGCAGGAAAGTTATCTAGTGAAAATCAGTGTCAGAAAAAAAGGAAATTTAGACACGAGATTAACACAGATAAAGAAATAGAGGAATTCAATAAATTATATGCGAAGAGAAAGTATTTGGTTCAATAATCTAAAAAAAGAAATGATATGAAAAATCTAAAAATGGTGGAGCATAGCGGGTTCGAACCGCTGACCTCTACACTGCCAGTGTAGCGCTCTCCCAGCTGAGCTAATGCCCCATTTGTTGCTAATTTCGATATCCGGATTTTCAAGTCAAGAAATAATTAAAATAAAGATTTCGAAATTTAAAAAAATCTGCTTGAAGTTAAGTTTAATGAACTCCTCGCATGGTAGGTTTCACGCCAAGTGCGCCAAGTAATTTCAAGAACGCAGAGCATAGAACTTAGTAATTTCCTTAAAGGATAAGCTTAAAATCAAGTTCAATATCAAAAGTTTAAGAAGATAAGCGGAAGAAGCTTCGGCTATTCTTGATTTTCACCCTGACAAAATTCAGCTATCTCATTTTTTGTACAGTTGTCACAGTACAAAAAATTATGATTCTAAAATACTGTAAGTTCATTATCAATAAAAGCATATACTACTTTTCAGTACAATTACAAATCTTCAAGCAGGCTGCCGCTTTTGCGATTGATTCTCATTTTTATTGACAGAAAAATCCCCCACTGAAAAGTATGCCTCAGTTAAGTAGATAAAAATGCGAGGCAACTAGGGAAGACTATCAGATATTCATTAAGTAATTATTTGATATCTAAAGAGTTAAACCCTACCAATATCAGGAAAATCATCCTGGAAACCGGAAAGTTACGAAAGGTTTTAGAATAGATGGTGATGTTAGTATTGCGTTTGAGTCAACATGAGAATGGAAGGATTTAACACTCCTCTCAATTGAGAATGAGAATTAAAAACAAAATAAAAAGAGACGCCGAAGTTAACGGTTTATCTAAGTTAGGGAAAAATTATGTTAGTAAATAAAAGATTGTTTTTGCTAGTAAAAGGTTCAGAGCCTTGGCTAATTCTTACGATAATAACAAAATTGTGTAAATTAGCTGTTACGATTATTCAGATTACGGTTCTAGCCGAATTTATCGGGAAAGTATTTGCCGATACGGCAGACCTTCCAAGTCTGTATAGGACTATGATAATTATTGGTGGTGTAATTCTGGTTAAATTTATTTTAGCTTTTGCCGAAAGTGAATTTTCGTTTCGGAGTTCAATAAAAATCAGGTTAAAGCTTCGAGAAACGATAATGGGAAAATTACTGCAACTGGAAACCGGGTATTTGGAAAAGAACCGCACAGCTCCATTAGTAACAACTACCGTGGAAGGAGTGGAAGCTCTTCAGGTTTATTTCGGGAAATATCTTCCGCAGCTTTTTTATAGTTTAACGGCTCCGGTGATTTTATTTCTTTATCTAAAAAACATTCAGCCGGGATCGGCATTCGTGCTACTTGCCTGTGTTCCGCTTATTCCCCTATCGATCATCTTTATAATGCGAAAAGCCAAAAAAATGATGACTGAATTTTGGAGCGATTATGAAGGTTTGGGTGATTACTTTTTTCAAAGTTTACAAGGCCTATCTACCCTGAAAATGTTTGGTCGCGATAAAACTCGTGGCGAAAACTTAAATAAAAAAGCTTGGAAATTCCGCAAATCAACGATGAAAGTTCTTGGTTTACAACTTACTTCCATTGGAATGATGGATATAATTGCTTATGGTGGAACGGCCGCCGGAATCATTATTGCCGCTACCGCTCTTATTAATGGAACGACATCACCCAAAGGAGCTATCCTCATATTATTTCTTGCTTCTGAATTTTTCCTTCCTCTTCGTTTGCTCGGCTCCTATTTTCACGCCGGCATGAATGGTGTGAGCGCTACTGAGAAAATATTGAAATTGGTTGATGAGAAACCTCAAATTTCGGAAAGAGCGACTTTGCTTCCAAGCAAACTAAAAGATATTTCAAAGCTTAAATATGACATGAAATTTTCCGGTGTTTCCTTTTCTTATGGCAAGAATCAAATATTAAATGATATGAACATTTCGCTGGAACAGGGAACAGTAGTGGGATTGGTAGGTGAATCAGGTTCCGGCAAAAGTACTGTTGCATCATTAATGTGTAGGAATTATGACCCTTCATTTGGTAATATTACTCTCGGCGGAGTTGACTTGAAAAAAATTCCCTTAGAGTGGCTTCGTTCACATCTTGCCGTAGTTTCACATGATTCATTTATTTTTTGCGGAACAATTGCCGATAACCTGAAAATGGCGAATGAATATGCCACAGATGAAGAGATGTTTAATGCGTTAAGAATTGCCGGTTTAGAAGAGTTTGTAAATACGCTACCGAAAAAATTACTGACTGATGTAGGCGAGCAAGGCTGTAAACTTTCCGGTGGACAAAGGCAAAGATTGGGTTTGGCGAGAGCAATTCTATATAATGCTGATTTTTATGTGTTTGATGAAGTTACTTCCAATGTTGATGTAGAAAGTGAAAAGATTATCTGGAAGGCTATTTGGGAAATTGCAACCAAGAAGACAGTTCTGATAATTTCACACCGTCTCGCTACCGTGGAAAAAGCTGATAAAATTTATGTGATGGAAAATGGAAATATTGTTGAAAGTGGATCACATAAAGAACTTATAAAGCTTAAAGGTAATTATTGGAATACTGCTCGTATGCAAGATTTAGTGGTAGATGTTAATCCTATTGAAGATGAGTTTGAAAATAAAGGAATGAATTATGCGAAAACAATCTGATATTAAAATCGCAAAACGATTACTGCGTTTTGTTGCTCCGTTTACGCCGATAATAGCTTTTTCTGTTATTATGGGAATATTGGGAAATTTGGCTGCTATTTCGGTTATGGCGGGAAGCGCTTTACTCATCGCCGAAGTGAGTAATTTCTCCACCGGTTACTCCATAAATGGATTAATTTGGTTTGTTGCTTTAGCTGCTATCTTGCGGGGATTATTGATGTATGCGGAACAATATTCCGGGCATGATGTGGCCTTCAAGCTTTTGGCGATGATTCGTGATAAAGCATATCAGGCACTAAGAAAACTTGCTCCCGCAAAACTGACTGATAAACGTTCAGGTGACATCGTCTCTACTATAATGGGCGATGTGGAATATATCGAGGTTTTCTTCGCTCACACCATTGCCCCGGTCATTATCGGATTCATTGTGCCAATTTGTGTTTTGTGTTTTGTTGGCTCATATTGGATTGGATTTGCCGCAATTCTCTTTGTTTTTCAGATAGGAGTTGGATTTCTTATACCTCAATTATTGAAATCGGAAGCGTGTGGATTAGGTATGCAATATCGTGAAAAATTAGCTACAACAAACAGCTTCCTTATCGATACTTTACTCGGTTTGAAAGAGATAATATTTTTTGGATGCAGTAAAGAACGCATGAAATCAATGAAGATTCACGGTAATGATCTTACAAATTATAGTTCGAAATTGCAGAGGCATCACGGAACCCTTTTAGCGATGTCGGAAATGTTTATCCTCTCTTCTCTGATAACAATGCTGTTTTTCGCTTTCCAACGTTATAATAGCGGTTTATTAAACGCCGGTGAATTACTGACAATAATTACAGTTACAGCAAGTTCATTTGGCCCATTAATGGCTCTTAGCTCACTTTCCAATACCCTGGCAAATACATTTGCTGCGGCAGAACGAATTTTCCATCTAATGGATGAAAAACCGGCGGTTGAAGAGAATTTTAATGAAATTATTAAAAATATAGAAGAACCGCAAATTATCCAATTTGATAATGTATCCTTTAACTATCCGGAGAATGCTGCCGAAGTTCTACGAAATGTTAATTTTTCCGCTCCCAAAGGGGCTAAGATTGCCTTAGTCGGGGAGTCAGGTTCAGGTAAAAGCACAATTCTCAGATTGCTACTTCGTTACTGGAACATTAATACCGGCGAAATATCTTTTGATAAATGCAACATAACGGAAGAGGAGCCACAGAATATACGTTCGCTTATTTCGATTGTGTCGCAGGAGACTTATTTGTTCAATGAATCAATTGCGGAAAACATCAAAATTGGAAGACCGGATGCTTCTGATGAAGAGATGATAATTGCTGCAAAACGCGCTAATATTCACGATTTCATAATGACAATGCCGGAACAATATATGACAATAGCAGGCGAGAAAGGTGGCAAACTTTCTGCCGGTGAGAGACAAAGAATCGCCATTGCGCGAGCCTTATTATGTAATCGACCAATATTGTTATTAGATGAGCCAACAAGCAATTTGGATTCATTAAATGAATTCGCCTTACTAAAAACACTTAATAGCGAATTTGCCGATAAAACGATAATTACTGTTTCGCACCGCCCATCTACAATCGCCGGTTTTGATACAATTTTAAGATTGAAAAATGGGAACTTGTCAGTTGGCTAATTCAATGATTATTCGATATTTTAAAATAAGAGGATAAAATGAAACAAAAAGTATTTTTATTATTAGGTATAATTTTTACTATTCTCGGTTTTTGTGGAATAATTGTTCCACTACTCCCGGCAACACCATTTTTGCTGTTAGCTGCTTATTCATTTGGTAAAAGTTCTCAGCGTTTTCTAAACTGGCTGCTATCAAATAGATTTTGCGGTGAATATATCAGAAATTATAAAGAAAAAAATGGAATGTGGATAAAGAACAAAATATATACGATTACCGTATTATGGCTTTCTATCAGCAGCTCCGCAATATTTGCGGTAGATAAATTATGGATTAGAATAATCTTGTTTGTTATTGCATTATCGGTAACAACTCATATATTAAAGATAAAAACACTGAGGAAAGAAAAGGTAAAAATTAAGAAGCGGTAGATAATTCTACTGCTTTCTTCATGGGACAAAAGCACGCAACAGAATAGTTGCATAAAAAAAGTAAGCTCTACACCAAAGGCGTATAAATCTCGGTTCCACTCGAGATGACCAATATATTAGGCGACAATGCACATTGTCGCCTAAACTTTTGTGGTTCCTCTTTTCTTCCTTCTCATTTCAATCTCGTCTCATTGAGGCGTTCTTTCACGTTGTTCCCTCAAAATGTCTATCTTGGATTGAGGAACAATTCTTAGGTAATTTCTTCGTTAATAATAGCAAGGAGAGTACCAGCCAAAGCCTTACCTGCCTCTGGCATGGCTGATAAATCTCAGACTTGTCCGCCAGCCAGAAAAGCCTGGCAAGCCTCTGGTGAAAAGACGAGGACTCTACCTTCCCCACATAACTTCAGATATGCTATTTGCGTATATCTCATCATCTTAACACAGATTGAAAAAATTAATTTTAAAAAAAAATGACAGTTTGTTAATTATTTACCACTTTTGCTTCTGTTGTTTTTATATTTTTAAGGACTGCGTAAAATTCAATAAAAAGGGGAGGAATCTATTATGAAAAAAAAGAATTTGCTCACACTAATTATAATTATTTTTAGCTTGGTTATTATCGGCTGTAAGGAAAGCAAAGAACGGGAAATAAAAGGAAAAGAAATTTTTGAAAAAACCTTGGAAAAACTTGGAGATGTTCGCAACTTTAAAGGTGTTTCCACTAAAGGAGAGAAAAAAAAGCAAGGGCCTGAAGGTGCTCCAGGCAATTTATTTTTTAATTTTTCTTCTATAATTGTATTTCCTGATAAAATTAAATACATTGGGGTTTTCCCAATGGGAAATCAAGAGATCACTATTAATGGCAATGACGGTTCGGTTGAAACACAGGCGAGAAGTAAAAATTTAACTCCTTCAGAAATTATACAGTTTAAAAATAACTTAAGAAGAACTGTAATAGGCATATTGAAATTTCATAAAGAATTTACGATATCATTTTTAAAAGAAGAGGAAATTGATGGCAAACCATATCACTTTTTGTTATTCAAAAATAAAGAGATGGAGTTTCAACTAATTATCGATAAAGAGACAAATTTGCCCTATCAATTCATATATGAGGAAGTTGGTAAACAAGAGCGAAAAACTATCTGTAAAACAATAGAAGAATATAAAGATTTTGCCAGAATAAAATATCCTATTCATACTATTGCAAGAGATAATCATAATAACAAAATTAGTGTAACAAAACTTTATGAAGTAAAATTTCTTACTGATGTTAATAAGAATCTTTTTACAAAAGATGCCGAATTGCCAGAAGAAGACACTTCTGCAAAAGAAAAATCATGGGAAATGAGTATAGAGTTAGATATGCAGGAGTTAATTCCCCCTGCCGTCCAGTGGGTAATCTTCGATATAGATCCTGTTTCGCTGTTTAAAAATCAGGTGAGAATGATGCGTAATTTTGAACTGGAACAAGAACAAGCAGCAAAAGATTCGTTAGAAAAAAAAATGAGCCGGATAGCAGGAATTACAACAAGCTGGAATTCAGTATTCAGGCGAATTACCGGAGATCAAATATATCTGTTAACATCAGCTCCGGGAGTATCACATGGTATTTCCTCCAATACCCCGGAAGGTAAGAAGTGGCTAGTAACAAAAACGGTGAATGTAGAAGGGAAACCTATTTGCTGGTGTCTGCCCATTGAGACAAAATATGGTGAAGAAATTAAAGTTAAATTAACTAAGGATAATATTTTTGATCTGGCAGGGATCTATCATAAGCTAATGCAAGAAGAAAATTTTAGATAATATTAAAGAGTCAGTATCAATAGTTGGATAAAAAGAGTAGATCTCTCGGTTCCACTCGAGATGACCAATATATTAGGCGACAATGCGCATTGTCGCCTAAACCTTTGTGGTTCCTCTTTTCAATCTTGTCACATTTACCTGCCTTTGGAGGAAAGACAAAATTCTTTCTCTTCCGAGTTCCGCTAATCTATCAAAAAAAAACCTTCCAAGCGATAAAGCCCGGAAGGTTAACATTTTGACTATTTTTGAGAGAATTCTTAAAAATCTTTGAATCCCGTTCCTAACGTTTCATGAACATCAGCGATAGTAACAAATGCGTTATTATCAATAGAGTGAATTATACTTTTTAGTTTTGATAATTCTCTACGACTGATAACTGTATAAACCATTTCCTGATCCTTATTTGAATAAGCACCTTTTCCATAAAAAATAGTACATCCTCGATTCATATCAGTCATAATAGCCTGACTAATTACCTTTGAATAATTGGTAATTACTAAAACTCCTTTTGCATAAGAGTACCCTTCCAAGACAAAATCACAAATTTTTGAACTGACAAAAAGAGAGAGCATTCCCCACAAAATTAGGTTAGGATCGCCAAAAATGATTCCGACGATAAAAATTACAACGGTATCGATAATGAGATAACTATTACCTATGGTAAATCCAAAATGTTTTCTCATCAGCAAAGCAGGAATATCAGAGCCTCCCGTCGATCCATTAAATTTGATAACAATACCAAATCCGGCTCCCACGATAACAGATCCTGCCAGAACAGCCAGAAAGGTTTCATTGGTAAATGACCAAGCTGTATCATTTATCTGAAATAGAAACGCTTTGATCGTTTCCGATTGAAGCAACACTTTTGCTGAGAACAAATCAGTGAAAAAGGTTAAGGAAAGCATTGCGATAATCGTCTTCATTCCAAACATTTTCCCAAAAGCTAAAACTCCAATTATGAATAATGGAATATTGATCATCAGCATACTGATACCGGCCGGTAACTGAAAAACGTAATATAAAATCTGAGCTAGCCCCCCAACTCCACCGGGTGAAGATTTAAAAGGGATTAAGAATAAAGAGAAGGCAAAACCACACAAAGCAGTTCCAAAAATTATTCCTAAAATGTCTATAAACAAATGTTTATTCAAATGCTTCATTACTATTCATTCCTCCATACTTTAAAAATTGCATCTCGTTCTTTTTCTGCTTCCAGATACTTTATGAATTGAAGTTCTGAAACAGAATTGTCATTAAATTTTACTTCGAAAGAAAATACCCAGGCAGAATGAAATAGATTTTCATTAATTTCTGAAATTGACTGAATATTTTCATAATCAAATCTTTTTAGTTTTTGCAAAAACTCCTCCTATTGGCAATTTACTTATAATTGAATTATAATTAAGGCCAAATAATACGATAAATATTCCTAGCAACTGCAAATGAGATAATTGCTCCTGGAAAAAGATAAACGCCAGAATTGAAGCAATTATCGGTTTCAAAAAGAAAAACATCGATCCGGTTGCCGTGGGCACTTTTTTCAAACCTTCGAAAAAAGTCAAGTATGCCAAACCTGAGACAAAAAAGCCTAAGTATCCCAAGAAAATTAAATTATTAGGAGTTGGCTGAAACTCAATCTGGAATCCAAAAATGAATGAAACCAAAAGCAAGATCACACTACCGATTAAGAAAGCAAAAGAGTTGGTAACCATGTTCCCGTATTGCTTAATATATTTTTTGGAAAGCACTGTATATAAACCAAATGTAATTGATGAAATGCATCCGAAAAGAATTCCTAAAAAGGGATCTTTTGCTGTTGAGCCTGAATTTGCTTCTGCACCAATAATGAGAATAACGCCAATTAATCCAATAATCAATCCTATAATTTTTGAGAAACTCAGTTTTTCTTTCAAAATCATACTCGCAAAGATCGCCACAAAAATTGGATTTGCACTAATTAGAATAGCACTGATAGACGCTTCTCCATAGAAAATCGCCAGCTGTAAAAATAGCATGGAAATTGTTACATTTACAATTCCCGGAATAGAGAGCTTTCCAAAATCCTGCCAGGAAAGCTTTAACTTGGTTTTCTTAATTTGATAAAGAGCAAAAGGCAGAATAAAAATCCCACCAAGCATAAATCGGTAAATCGTAACTGCAAATGGCGAGATATTCGGGCCAATTAGTTTTCCTGTTACCTCTAACGTAGAGAACAAAAAAACCGTAATTAATAGATAAATATAACTCATTATTTCCTCTCAATCTGATTGATGATTTTGTAGATATCAGAAGGTAATTCAGCAATATAGCATCCACTTTCTTTAAGAACTTTTTTCTTATATTCAATTGTAGATTTTTCACCGCTGACAATTGCTCCGGCATGTCCCATTTTTGCACCTTTAGGCGCAGAATCTCCTGCAAAGAAAGCGATTACAGGTTTCTTTAATTTAGAATTCCGAAGATACTCAGCCAATTTCTCCTCTTCGTCTCCTCCGCCGATTTCGCCAATATAGACAATATATTTACTCTCTTTTGAAGTGAGTAAATATTCTATTGTATCGAGAACCGAAGTCCCGGCAATTGGATCTCCACCCAATCCGATAGCTGTAGAAACTCCTTCAGTATTATTACTAATTTCATTAGATATTTCATAAAGAAGAGTACCGCTTTTAGACATAATTGCGACATTTCCTTTCTTCAATATTTTTCCGGGAATAATGCCAAGATTTGCCTCATTAACTCTAATCATTCCGGGACAATTAGGTCCGACAATTCTTGTGCCATGAAGCTTCGCAAAATTTATAATCTGCAGAGTATCATGAACCGGAACATGTTCGGTGATAATAATAATTAAGGGAATCCCAGCTTCGATCGCTTCAAAAGTAGCAGCCTTAACAAAGGGAGCAGGAACAAAAACAACGCTGGCATCAATATCGAATTTCTGCACAACATCATTCACCGAATTAAAAACAGGTAATCCATGAACTGTTTCTCCACCTTTTCCCGGAGTAACTCCTGCTTCTATTTTGGTTCCATATTCCAACATTTTTTTAGTATGATAAGCGCCATATTTCCCGGTAATACCTTGAACAATTACTTTTGAATTTTGAGAAATAAAGAAAGGAGATTCCTGTTTCTGAGACTGCTGAACAGCTTTTTTAGCAGCCTGTTCCATGCTATTGTAGGCAAAGATCCCACTCTCTTTTAACATTTTAATCGCAATTTCTGCGTTATTTCCCATCATTCGAATAATCATTGGAACTGCATCATGATTCTTTGCCCTATATTCAATAATAGCTTCTGCTATTTGATCACAGAATGTGATTCCTCCAAAAATATTCACGAAAATACATTTAACTTTAGGAGATGAATTTAGTAGAGCTAAGGCATCAATGGTAATATCTTTACGAGCACCTCCGCCAAGATCCATAAAGTTTGCCGGAGAACCACCGAATTTTTTGATCATATCCATCGAAGCCATCACAATTCCGGCACCGCAACCAATAATTCCTACATCCCCATCAAGTTCAACATAGTGGCTTCCAAATTGATTTGCGTTTTCATCAGGATTACTAAATTCAGCGGTTAATGCTTTTAATTCTGCAAACAATTCTTTTTGTCGGTATTTTGCTGAATCATCAATATCGAGAACACCGTCCAAAGCAATCAATTCATCTTCTTCATTAAAAACAAAAGGATTAATTTCAAGCAGAGTGGCATCTATCTCAAAGAATGTTTCACGGATTTGAATCGCAAATTTGATAAAGTTTTCTAATCTTTTTTCATTAGAGAAAAATTCCGTTGTCTTTTCACGTAAATTTTGCGCAAATTTTTCAGTATCAAAAACAACTGCTAAAGTTATTATTTTTTCAGGTTGGGTTGCTGAAACATTTTCAATATCAACTCCACCGCAAGGTGAAAAAACGATGGAAATGTTTTTAGAAGCTCGATTGATAAGCATCGAAAAATAATATTCTTCGGTGAATGAGATAGTATCTTCCACCAAAATACCTACTGATGTTTCTTCTTTAAACTTCTGTCCAACAATCCATTGGCATGTTTCAGTAAAAGAGTTTTGCTCTTTAAGAAGCTTAACTAATCCGGCTTTTCCTCTACCTCCGGCTAAAACCTGACTCTTTACAACGACTGGAAATTTGAATGGGATTTTGCTCGAATCAAAAGATTCATTAGCTTTAAAAAGGTAATTGTCGGGAATTTTTATCCCCTTTTTTTGAAGGATTTGTTTTGCCTGGAACTCATGAAATTTCATTTTTTTCTCCTTAATTCTGTTATTTCATTAAGAAGGGTATGATTAACCAATTGTGGCATTATTATTCATTATAGCTACCACAACGTTACTCACTTTCCCTCCGAAAGCAGTGCACGTTCAGACTTTTTGTCTGAAATAACTCCTGGCATGTTTCCTGGCTTAAAGCTACCTACTCAGTCTCCTTCCCATTCGAAAATTCCGAATAGTGGTTATTGACCTTTCGTTCTTTTTACAGTAGCGGGGGCTGCTCCGGACTCTCACCGGATTCCATCTTAGCATTTGCTCACACAAATGAACCAAAATTATGAAGGTAAAAAATAATGGCTGATTTTATCGTCAACTATTATTAATCGGCGATAAAATTCAAAATCAATGTAAAAATTAAGAAAAGGCAGTCGCCAATTTCCCTCAATTAAATTGCCTTTAACAAAACAAAACGTTAATTATTAATCAAATGGAGAAAATATTGTTACAGATAAACCGCAAATAAACTTTACTTGATAATTATCTTTTATAATTTTGAAAAATGGAAAAAGCAAAAATTGAAATAATTGAACAAAAAATAGCAAAAGCTATTACAAACACAGAATTTGCCGAGCATGTGTATATAGTTGGCGGCTATATTCGCGACACAATATTGGAGCGTCCGACCAATGATATAGATCTGGTAGTATCATTGCCGGATGGCGGAATTAGATTAGCCCACTTTCTTTATGAAAAAAAGGTCTCGTCATATCCGGTAACATTTGCACGTTTTGGAACAGCACTTATAGAAATAGATAACTTCAAAATAGAATTGGTAATGACTCGCAGAGAGTTTTATGAAGCCGGCAATCGCAAACCAAACGTGGAATCGGGAAGCATATACGAAGATGCCATTAGAAGAGATTTCACCATAAATGCTTTGTACCGAAAAGTTGCCACTACAACTATTTTGGATATTACTAAACTTGGTTTTTCCGATATAAACGCTAAAATTATTCGTACCACCAATGATCCGAATTTGGTTTATGCGGAAGATCCACTCCGTATGCTCCGAGCAATAAGATTTTCTGCTCAGATAGGATTTACAATCGAGCCCAACACTAGACAGGGAATAGCTAATAATTGTTCTAAATTGCAAACTATTTCTTGGGAAAGAAGACGCGATGAGCTTTCTAAAATGTTACTTTCGAATAATCCCAAGCAAGCTTTGTGTGATCTGAAAAATTTGAATTTATTAGAGTATATTATTCCGGAAATTATACCTTTGAATACGCAAAAATATAACGATGAATATTCTTGGTGGGATATCTCATTAAATGCGGTTAATCTATCCTCTCCAAACGCAGAGCTTCGTTTTGCTACTCTTTTACATCATATCAGTACAGAAGTGAGCCAAAAAATTCTCTTACGCCTGAAATTCCCCAACTCTTTTTGCCAAAAGATAGCTTTCCTCATCGAAAAACAACACGCTTTTGAAAATATAAACATCTCTCTGCTCTCCGATAAAGATATTCGCTTTTTCGTGTTTGAAGTAAATGATAATTTAGAGCTGCTTTTACAGTTATTTCATATCATTAATATTGCCAAACCTCAGGCGAACCAAACCCTAATTTCTGAACTGCGAAAAAGAATAGCTAACACCTATTTGCCAAAATCCGCTTTTCCTATAAATGGCAACGATATCATGAAATATCTCAACGTTAAATCGGGTAAAAAAATTGGTTTTTATTTGGATAAAGCTTACAAAATCTGGCTGGAATATCCTGATTGGGATAAAAAGATGATTATGCAAAAATTGGAAAAAACAAGCATCAACTAATCAAGCATTTTGAATATATGCTTTTCTAATAAATTTGAAACTTAGATTGCACATTTTTATTTATTTTTTTGGAAATGAATTCATATAGGAGGCATCTTGTGAAAATACTTATAGATAATCCATTGCGTGTAGTAACGATGAATGAAAATCGAGATGAGTGGGTCGGCGGGCATATTCTTATCGAGAAAGATAAAATTATTTCTTTGGGAACAGAGAGGCTTTCCGGCGATTTTGATAAAGTAATTGATGCTTCTCAAATGGTTATTTTGCCGGGATTTATCAACACACATCATCACCTCTTCCAATCTCTAACCAGAAATATTCCTTTAATGCAAGATGAGAAATTGTTTCCCTGGCTTATTCACCACTATGAAATATGGCGAGAAATTGATGATGAAGCAATTGCAATAAGTACCAAAACCGGTCTATTGGAGATGATGCTTTCTGGAGTAACTTGCAGTTCAGACCACCTATATCTTTTCCCAAATAACTGCAATAATGAACTTATCGATATCGAGATTGAAGCAGCTAAAGAGCTGGGAATTCGTTTCCAACCAACCCGAGGTTCAATGTCATTGAGTAAAAAAGATGGAGGTCTGCCACCTGATGACGTAGTGCAAAAAGAAGCTGAGATAATGGAAGATTGTAAGCGTCTGGTAGAGAAATATCACGATCCGAAGCCCGGAGCAATGGTAAGAATTTCGCTTGCACCATGTTCTCCCTTCTCGGTTACGCCAAAATTGATGAAGCAAACAGCTGAATTTGCCAAAAAACATAACCTGATGTTCCATACTCATTTGGCCGAAACAATTGACGAAGAGAACTTTTGTATTGAAAAAATGGGAACTCGTCCCGCTGCTTTTCTCAAGTCAGTGGGGTGGATAGATGGAAATTCCTGGGTAGCTCACGCAGTTCATCTTTCCGACGAAGAGATCGCTCAGATGGGAGCTTGTAACATGGGGATAAGTCACTGTCCTTCCTCCAATATGCGTTTGGGTAGTGGCATTGCTCGCATTAAAGAGATGTTAGAAGCTGGTGTAGCTGTTAGCTTGGCCGTTGATGGTTCTGCTTCCAACGATTCCTCAAATATGCTGGCTGAATTACGCCAAGCAATGTTATTAAGTAGATTACGTGAGCCTAAATATTGGCTAACCGCTCGTGATGTAATAGCTATGGCAACTCGTGGTGGAGCAGCAGCTTTGGGGCGTGATGATATTGGAATACTGGAAATTGGGAAACAAGCAGACCTTGCAATGTTTGGCATAAATTATTTGGAATATGCCGGTTCTGAAACAGATCCTGTGGCAGCACTTATCTTCACCCAGCGAATGCGTCCGATTGATTATTTAATGATAAACGGAATTTTGCAGATTGAAAAAGGAAATCCCAAATTTAATCAGGAAGAACTTCGAATCAAACATAATAAAATCAGTAAAATATTGGTTGAAAAAGCGACTAAAAATAGTGGTTTGAAATTCGTTTAAATTTAATAGGCAAAAAATAAAATTAAACAATTATACCGTAATGCAAAATATAATTTAAAATATACGTATTTATAATAAAAAAAGGGGTTATTATTATGTTTAATAAAGATCAGATTGTAGCTAAAGTGTTAAAAGCTATTGCAAATCATTTTGTACAAGATTATGGGACATTATCAAATTTTAAGATCGATAGCAATGCGAAAAGTTTGAGTATTACTTTGATGTTAAATGGGGAACTAAACGAAGTTTGTATTCAACTATTTCATTATGAGATAATTTTTGAAGGAGAAAAATCTTTTTTGCGATTCAAAAGTATTCACACTTCACGACAATGGTTAAATATGTTATATCAAAATAAATTTAAGGGAAAAGATATAAAATTTGAGATCCCATCGAATTTAGTAAAACCATTAAAGATGTTTATTTAATCTCTAAAATAAAAAAGGCCAAGCGATTGCTTGGCCTTTTTTTTGCTAAAGATTATTTTCTTCTAATTCTTTCCCAATTGGAAAAATCATCTATAA
>DAOWES010000105.1 GCA_030638385.1 Candidatus Cloacimonadota bacterium
ATTATCGAGTAAATGAGAATATCTGATTTAATCAAAATTGGAACTCTTGGCAACTCTATCGACAAAGATGGAATGGTTAAATGTAATCTTATTCCGGATTTCATTGATATTGAGCTGAGAGATTTATTTCTGATCTTTAAAAACGAAAAAGTGAGATATGTGAGTGTTGTTGAAGAACAAAATTCAAAGAATTATCGAATTTTACTCGATGACACAGAAGTAATGAAAGAAGCAACACAAGAAAAAGGTGTTATCATTGCTCTTGCTCAAGATGATATTGAAGACTATTTTGAAATCAAAGGTCTAACCAGACTGATTAATTACAAAGTCTTCGAAAATGATCAAGAGATTGGAATAGTAATCAATGAATTTGATAATTCTGCTCATGCAGTTATCACTATCCAAACAGATGATGACAAAGAATTTATGGTTCCGGTTGTAGAAAACTACATTGATGAAATCGATGTTGATAACAAACTAGTTGTTGTAAAAAACATCGAACAACTTAAAGAACTATGAAGATAGAAATCCTTACTCTATTTCCAGATATATTCACCAATCTACTTTCAGAGAGTATGGTTGGAATTGCGATAAAGAAAAATGCTTTAGAAGTAAATATTACAAATATTCGTGATTTTGCTACGGACAAGCATCATACTACTGATGATTATCCGTACGGTGGTGGAGCCGGAATGGTAATGAAGCCTGAGCCTCTATATCATTCTATAAAATCTGTAAATAGCGAGAATACCCCGATTGTCTATTTTACGCCTCAAGGTAAACTTCTTACCCAAGATATTGTAAATAAGTACAGTAAATTGGATAAGTTTATCATTGTTTGCGGACACTATAAAGAAATAGATCAACGCATCCGAGACACATTGGTAACCGAGGAATTATCCATTGGAGACTATGTGCTTTCCGGAGGCGAAATTCCGGCAATGGTGATGATTGATGCCGTAGCCAGATTGCAACCGGGAGTATTAGGAGATATTGATTCTGCTCTCACTGATTCACATCAAAACGGATTACTTGGATGTCCGCATTATACCAGACCTCCAGAATTCATGGGCATGAGAGTACCTGATGTTTTACTTTCAGGAAATCATAAAAAAATTGAAGAATGGCGAACAGAAAAAGCTTTGGAAATTACAAAAAAAAATAGACCGGACCTTTTAGAAAGGTTCAAATTAGGCAATCGATGAATAATATTTATCTTGGATTAGTTCATTATCCAATAAACAATAAGTTTAATCAACTGGTTACTACATCAGTTACAAATTTGGATATCCACGATATCGCCAGAAGTTGCACAACTTATGGCTTGAAAAAATATTTCATCATTAACAGACTGGAATCTCAAAAAGAAATGTTAATGCGGATTTTGAAATTTTGGAAATCTGAAATTGCTTTGGAATACAATCCAGATAGAGTTACTGCTCTTTCAATTGTTGAGTATGCCAAAGATATCGAATCTGCAAAAGAAATTATAAAATACCAGGAAGGAGAATATCCTTTAGTAATTACAACTACTGCGAGCAAGCTTGATAATCAAATCAGCTTGTCTGAACTTAGTAAACTTACTAAACCAATTCTGCTGCTATTTGGAACAGGAAATGGCTTAACAGAAGCGGTGCATGAGTCTGCTGACTATATACTAAAACCAATAGATGGATATGGAAATTATAACCATCTTTCTGTTCGCAGCGCAGTTGCAATTATTTTGGATAGGATTCGTTCCGAAAAATAAAAGGAGGAACAACATGGATGTTGTACAATTGTTAGGAAAAGATCAAATGAGAACTGACCACCCTGAATTTAATGTTGGTGATACAGTAAAAGTGCATTATAAAATCAGAGAAGGTTCCAAGCAAAGAATCCAAGTATTCCAAGGAATCGTAATTCAAAAAAGGGGAATGCAAATTTCACAAACCTTTACTGTTCGTAAGATCAGCCAAGGTATTGGAGTAGAAAGAATATTCCCAACACATACACCAAATATCGACAAAATTGAAGTTGTAAGATTTGGTCGAGTTCGTAGAGCAAAACTCTTCTATCTTAGAGAAGCCAAAGGAAAGGCTGCTAGAATTAAAGAGAAAAAAAGATATTAGTAAATTAAAAAAGGGAGCTGAAATTCAGCTCCCTTTTTTTTATTCTCATATATATTATAAATTCATCTCTTCACGAACTTCCTTTGCAATCCGCAATCGTTGACGATTACCTACTTTCAGCATTTCACTCACTTTAATAATCGCTTGCTCTTCAGATTCTTTCAAGACCCCATCAGAATAACCACAATAATAGCTCAAACGCACCAGATACTGGCGTTTTTCCGGATTATTGCTATACACCATATCTATCACTTTAACTACATGATCCAGGTCACATCTCTTTGTTTGATAATCTTCAACAATCTTATCATAAATGTTTCCGATAATATCCTTTTCAAAATTACCAAACTCAGCCAGCTTCTTGTGCTCCAGAGGGCGTTGATTCAGCTGAAAAATCAGATCATCGATTATGCGCTGTTTTTCTAATGGATTAATTGTTCCATCTGCTAAAGCTACAAAAATCAATATCGCCATACTACTCATGACTAGAGAAAATTCATCAAATTCTCTTTCCTCAGCTTCATTTTTGGGAATATAAACTTCAGATTCGAAAAAAGCATTAAGAAAATCTTTTCTATCTGCCTGTTTACCTGCCAGTGTAATGCTATTTTCCAATTTTACTGTCCAGCGTGCCATCTTACCTCCTATTTTATCATTCACCATACTTCTTAATAAGCAGAAAAAACAAAATATCTCGATAACATATAAGCTTTATCTGCTAACCATAATTCTTTACTTTTCTTTCCATATCTCTTAGTTGATCTTTCTTCTGAAGATCATCACGCTTATCATAATTTCTCTTACCTTTTGCTATTGCCAAAGTTACCTTTACCAATCCCTTTTCATTTATATATAAGTTCTTAGGTATCAACGTAAGACCCTTTTCTTCAATCTTTTTTCTAAACTTATTTATCTGCTTTTTATGCAGTAATAATTTTCGCTTTCGTTCCGGTTCATGATCATTATAGCTAGCTTGCTTAAATCCGCTAATGTGAAGGTTATATAACCAAATCTCCCCTCTCTCCAACTTAGCATAACTATCTTTAAAACTAATGTTTCCAGCTCGAATAGATTTGATCTCGGAACCCCGTAAAACTATTCCTACTTCCAATTCATCCAAGATAAAAAAATCTTTTAAAGCTTTCTTATTTTTATATGTTTTCATCTTTACCTCGTTATATATATTCAAGCAGTTACTTTTCTTGTCAAATTGTTTTCAAAATGCTTCTTTCATGCTCTATAAAACAATTGACAAATTTAACTCCACAAATAATCAAGATAATTCCTAAATCTAGATTTAGATAAATTTTAAAAGAGGTTTTAATGAATATAATATATGTATGTATGACCGTTTTTATCCTTTCATTTCTTGTGGTCTACTCCATCACTCCACTAATCATAAGATTTGCTTTAAGAGTTAATTTTGTAGATAATCCAAATGCCAGAAAAATTCATAAAAAAGCAATTCCCTTATTAGGAGGAATTTCTGTTTTTATCGGTTTTCTGTTACTTTTGCTATATACAATCATCACCAAGCAAAGAGCACTTGATCTCCCCATACTTGGCTATATTGCTGGCGCCATAATAATTGTACTTGTCGGTGTAATCGATGATAAATTTGGCATGCCTCCCATCGTAAAATTAATCGGTCAATTAGCCTCAGTTTCAGTATTCATTCTCACACACGATCTTTTTACTTTGTTTGGCCCCATTTACATCACCATCCCATTAATTGTTCTTTGGATGGTTGGCTTGATGAATGCTTTAAATTTTTTAGATAATATGGATGGAATTATTACCGGAATGTCTGGGATTCTTGCTTTGGGATTTTACGCGATCGGTTTTCTAAGCAAAACTCCTGAACTGGCTAACCAAGCAGACTTCATCTCGATATTGTCCTTAATCTTTGCAGGCTCTGTATTTGGTTTTCTGCCATACAATTTTAATCCTGCAAAAATATTTTTGGGAGATGCCGGTAGTATGTTCATTGGCTATTTCCTTTCAACAATGGGAATCTTGGCTGGCCAGCTAGCGACTCAAAGTTTAGGAAACAATAAACTTTTCTTCCTCCTCCCCGTACTTCTCCTTAGCTATGCTATCTTTGATATTTGTCTTGTGAGTTACACTCGCAAAAGAGATGGTCGTAGAATTAGCCAAGGCGGGAAAGATCACTCCACACATCGTATAGGTACTGCTATGGGAAGTGCTAAAGTTACTGCCATCATGGTCTATATGATAAATATAATATTAGTGCTATCTACCATTATTGTGTATAAAATGCATAACAATGAACTCTTAATTATTGCGACATCCATTTTTGCTCTATTCTTCCTTTTCTTTGGCAGAAAGCTTGATGAGATCCCAATCATCGTTCCGGAAAATCAACTTAAAAAGAAGCACAAATGAAGATCTCAGCTTGGCTAGCAATTTCATTTCTATTTATCTCCGGCTGTAGTTCAAATCATTTCCAAACCGGCCATAAATTGTTCTTGGAAAATAATTATGTTTCTGCTATCGAACAATTTGATCAGGCTATTGATAAAAAATCAAACGGCGCCAGAGCAACTAAAGCCGAAATCGAACGCTCTGAAAGTTCTCATCAATTAGCCTTACTGGCATATGAAAAAAATAATTGGCTTCTAGCATCCAGACTTTTCTTCTTATCAAATTCCCTAGATTCCGATCAATACTTAGATAACTGCTATTATCAGCTATCACAAAAAGCTTTTGCCAATGGCGATATTGATAAAACTTTAGATTATTATAATCTAATCATCAATTATTTAACTAATTCTGAATATATTCCGGAAATTTATTATAAACGAATTAAGATGTTATTATCTCAAAATAATGAAGATGAGGCAATTTCCGATTTCGCTTCTTTATGGAAAGATTACCGTAATAATGAGTTTACCCAAAAAGCAAAACCACTAATCGACAATATTATCCCCAACCAATTAGAATTGGCCATTTCCAAACGAGAACAAGGTGAAATATTGGTTGCCTTAGATAAACTTTTTGTGCTGGCAGAATACTTTAAAAAGGATATTATCAATAAAGAGATAGCCATTAGCTACATAATGCTCGCCGACAGAGAAATTGCCGACAAGAACTATTCAGAAGCATATAAATATTTCATAAAATCATATCCCTTTGACGAAAAATTAAAAGAGAAAACCCAAAACAAAGTTGAAGATATCTGTATGGGCTTTATCAATGACGGTGATCAATTTTTAGCTACTCTCGATTTTGAAAAAGCGATAACTACCTACAGCCACTGCTTTGAAATGAAATCTGAATATCAACCTGCCATTAAAAAAATTGCTTTTGTGAAAAAACGTAAAGTAGATGCTATAAAAGCAAATGAGTTATTTAAAAGTGCTGAAGATTTTGAATATAGCAAAAAATATGAAAACGCATTAACTCATTATCAACAATCCAAACTGCTTGTAAATTCAACGAAAGTAAAAGACAAGATCTTCTGCATGAAAAATATGATCAAAGCGAAAAAGAATCCAAAAGAATTTGCTCTTAATATTATTTTGGATCATAAAAATGGGAAATTAGCTGAAAAAATATATGAAATAGAAAATTCGATGAATGTAAAATACGGAACGTCCATGATTGAATCATCAGGCTGGAAGGTTTTGTTCTCATCCAGTAATCTCAAATATGATGTCAGATACGACATTTTATCATCATCAGAAAATTATTACTTTGTTTGGAAGGTAGATCTTCGTACTCAAGAAATTTCAGCCCTTAACAAACGATCGGAAGAAATTTTAAAATAGAGGCTTTATGGCAAAACACAAATTATTAACATCAACAATTATTCTATTGATCTGCTCATCATTAGCTGCTCAATTTAATATCAAAAATTTTTCTGATACAGAAAAATATGGCTGGGAAGATATTCAATCTCAACAAATGGCTAGAAAAGAGCTACAATCCCGACAAAAATTATTGCAAATATATGAAATGGAAAAGCAATCTAAAATTGGCAACATAATCAAATCTGCCATCACTCCCGGCTGGGGTCAGCTTAATACTCAGCACTGCACAAAAGGGCAAATTTTATTAGGTTTAGAGCTCATCATCGCAGGATCTAGTTATTATTTTTATGATCGTGCCTCAGAGGAATATGATCTTTATCTCGAGGCAAATTATATTGGAGATATCAAGCAACACTATGAAGATGCTTCAACTTTTAATTTCTATTCCAAAGGCTTGATGATGTTTGGAATTGCTATCTGGGCCTATAATCTATACGACACATACCAAACAACTGAAGAATTCAATGCTAATGTTTGGAATAATATATTAAAACAATACCATAGTGAGAAAATCCAAGTTTATCTACAACCACTTGGCTTTGAGGTGAGGTTCTAATGAAAAAATTATTAATTTTCATCATAGTAATAATTAGTTTTTCTTGCTCTCTAAAAAGAGATAACCCTTTAGATCCAAATGCTAGTGGCATAGTTGAACCAATTAGAGTTAGCGGAATGGTGGTTTCACCTCCTGCTGCAAATCACATAAATATTTCATGGGATCAAACACCGGAATGTGATGGATATATTATCTATCGTTCTCAATCATATTATGGTGAATATGCTTTCCACAAAGAAATCACTCACAATGAAACCACTGAATTTGACGACTATGACTATATTTCAGGCACCCATTATTATTACATGATCTCTGCTTATAAAGAAATTAATGAGCGCAAATTAGAGGGATTACGTTCGGAGAAAAAAACTTGGTAGAAGAAAATCTTTTAAATCAGCTAAATC
>DAOWES010000037.1 GCA_030638385.1 Candidatus Cloacimonadota bacterium
TCAGTAGTTTCAATAAATTATGCTACGGTAGATTCAACAGAATATTTAAGCGTAATTGAAAAAATTAAGCGAACAAAACAAGTTATTAAGAGCTATGAAAACGAATTTATCCCATATTCAAGATTTGTGAAATTATGGTTATATCAAAATGTAACTATCGATAGTATCAAGGCAGAGATTGAATTTGAAAAGCTTTTGGAGCTGGGTGATAATAATAAATATGGTTATGCTGCCAAAAGGTTGGGGAGTGGTGAGAAGGTAGAATTAACAACTTTCACCGAGCAATTGCAAAAATCTGAATATGAACATGCTTTGGAAGATTTAGCAACAGATCCAGCCAAAACCTTGGAATTATTAGAGCCAATTATAAGTGATTCTTTACACATTTTTCAAGAGAAAGCGATCTATTCAAATGCCTATATAAATTATTTGATATTAAGCGATAGTGTAGCTGCTAAGCCTTTTGTAGAAGCTATATTAGAGAATGATGAATCAGAATATATATTAGAAATTAAGAAATTTTATGATAAAGGTAAGTTTTTGAAATTTGATCGTTTACCATATTTAGAGCAATTGGAGAGAAAAGAAGAGCAAGCCAAAGCTGAAGCAGCAGAACAAGTTAGCCAAGATGAAAGCGAAGCTCTTGAGCGTGATAGAAAAGCAAAGGTTTTGGGAGGCTCAACCATTAAATGGCCAATAATTCGGGAAGCATCTGCTGCTAATGTAATTATCGTGCAGGTTGAGATTGATGAGAGCGGAAATGTGGGAAATATTGAGGTTATCCAATCTCTTATTGAAGCTAAACCAAGCCTTGATAATATTGTTATTGCTCAGATTAAAAATTGGAAATTTGCTTCTGCTTTGAAAGATGGAGAGAAAGTAAAATCTATCTTGGAACTTAGTTTTACATATGACCTCGAAAAGAGATGATAATGCTTTATGAATACTTCGATTTTTGAGCAGCAGAATGTTATTTTAAAATTTTTTACGATTTTAATTGGAATTATAGTTTCTGCGACAATAAATATTAATTGCTTTATTGTCCTTTTTATTGTGTCGATTTGTTACTTTCTGCTGGAAAGATATTTGTTTATCGCCTGGTTTAAATTAGTCTTAAAATTAATGCCATTTTTTACTTCACTATTAGTTTTAGGGATCATTTTTTCTTTAAGTATTTATGACCAAATATTCTTAATCATAAGAATATCTTACATCTTATTATTATCCATTTATCTAATAAAAACATCTTCTTTGGATCAACTCATTAGCATTCAAAAAAAACATAATCAAACGAAAGACATTGTTAGTTATCTCGTGGCAACGCTTCGTTTCATCCCACATTTTATTGCGAATTTTAAAGTTATGTATAGAGCCGAAAAAAATGTTGTTGAGGTATTTACAAAAGCAATCGGCCAAACTTATGAATTATCTGATGATATTTGGCGTGAAACAAATGAGATGATAAATCGAAATTCACCGACTCAAGATTTTTGGATTTTTCCAAACTTGTTTTTGATGATTTTTTTAGCTCTGGAAATTATCTGTCTCTCAGTAAAATTTTAGGAAAATATATGAAAAGATATTTAATGCAAATAGTTTATGATGGAACAGACTTTTGCGGTTGGCAAATTCAATCGAATGGGCGAACTGTTCAAGAAACCATTGAGAAAGTTCTTAGTAAAATAGCAAAATGTAAAGTAGCTATAGCAGGTTCAGGAAGAACAGATTCCGGGGTGCACGCCCAACGGCAATATGCGCATTTCGATTTTGATCTGGCTATGACTCCAAGGCAGATTATGTTAGCTCTTAATTCCAAAATGCCGGCTGATATATCTATAACTGACGTAAAAGAAGTTAGAAGTGATTTTCACGCTCGCTATGATGCGATCGCCCGAAAATATCATTATCATATAGCAAAAGAAAAAACACCGTTTAATCGTCGATTTTGTAGCATTATACCAAAAGCTGTGTTTTCAAAGGATAAGATTGTGGAAACAATGAACTATTTTTTAGGAGAACACGATTTTACCTCATTTTCCAAATTAAACCCGGTTCTAAAGCATAATCGCTGCCGGATAAAATCTTTTACTTATGAGGAAAAAGATGATGTGGTGATTTTTGAAATTGAAGCGAACAGATTTTTACATAATATGGTTAGGCGAATTGTGGGAACAGTTATGAATATTTGTATAACCGATAGTGATCCGCAGATTGTTCGTACACTCATTGCCAATGAAAATCCTGGCCATAAGTTGATTATGACTGCACCACCAAATGGATTATTTCTTGAGGATGTAATTTATTCTTTTTCTGTAGATGAAGGTTAAGGATGTTACACGCCCCGATTCGTAGAAAAACGATTTCTGTTTTTGAAAAGGATTGAGGTGAATATTTTACAGCTCTAAGATTCGTAGATATCGTTCTTATCGAAATTGTTTTGATCGAGATCGTTTAATCGAGATCGTTTTGCTAAAGCAAAGCCGACTCGTAGCCGAATTAGATATCGTTTTGCTAAAGCAAAGCCGAATCTTAACTGCCACCCCTCTACTAGAGGGGATTAGTTATAGTTTATTTTCCTCTCGTGAATTTGAAAGAGGTTAAAGCGTTAGATATGACTTTCTCTTTTGCAAACCCAAGGCACATTTTTACCTACAAAATCCCATAACTTAGCTTCCCCCAAAAGGATAAGATCTAATTACCTAAGTAGCACCACTAATCTTGAATTTTAGCCAAAATAATAATAGACAAAATTTTTTGGTTATAAAGTTTGTCTTAAAATATCACTATTATCAATAAGATTTAGCTATGCTGAATTTCAATTGGTTTTGGTGTAATCGATAATAATAAAGAGTAATGTTTAATAAATATTTGGTGGTAAGAAAAAATGGATAAAAAAGATTTTTTATTGGAAATCGGAGTAGAAGAGATTCCGGCAGGTTACATTGCCTCGGCAATGAATATATTAGAAAAGTATTTTATAGATATCTTAAAAGAGGATAAGCTTACTTACGATAGCATAGAGTGCTTTAATACACCGCGTAGATTTAGCATTAGAATAAACAAATTACAAACTATGCAA
>DAOWES010000058.1 GCA_030638385.1 Candidatus Cloacimonadota bacterium
ATTGCGATTTTTTTGCCTGTCGCTTCTTTTTTATCCGGAACGTATGTCCAATTGCTATTTAAGTCGAAATCAGCAGCGTGTCTTTTTAATTGGCGAATTGCAATGGGGTCATCCACGATGCTACGCCTACACTCAGCTTCACAAAAGGCAGGGCAAACCCTTCCAATGGAAAGAGGCATGGGCAGATTTTCCTTAATAACTTTGGTTGCCTCATAATGTTGACCATTGGCTATCAGAGCGAGATAAGATTGAATATCTACTTGATCCGGGCAGGCTAATTTGCACGGCGCTTCACAATCGGCATAGTGATCGGAAAGTAAAAGTTCCAGTGCCATTTTTCTCGCATCTTTCACATCCGGAGTGTCGGTATTTATCTCCATCCCGTCCAACGCTTCGGTTCCACAAGAAGTTACAAAACCTCTTCTGCCTTTCACTTCAACAGCGCAAAGCCAACAGCTCCCAAAAGGTTTAAGTTCTTCATCGTGACATAGCGTTGGAATTTTCACACCATTTTCATTTGCTACTTCTAATATTGTTTTTCCGCTATCAGTTTTTATTTTTTTGCCATTTAAAATTACTTCAATCATAGTTGCATCTCCCTAAGATTTTGTGATCGCATCGAATTTACATGCTGTGTAACAAGCTCCACATTTTATGCAGGCTTCTTGGTTTATTTGGTGTGGTTTTTTCACTTTGCCACTGATGCATGAAACTGGACATTTGCGAGCACAAAGTGTGCATCCCACACATTTATCCTCATCGATTTCATATGTGAGTAAATGAGTACAAACTCCGGCTGCACATTTCTTATCTTCAATATGAGCTAAATATTCATCTTTAAAATATTTTAGAGTTGTAAGAACAGGATTTGGTGCAGTTTGACCTAATCCACATAAAGAGCCTTTGATAATATTTTTTGCCAAAGATTCAAGTTTTTCGATATCTTCCGGAACTCCTGTTCCTTCCGAAATTCTAGTAAGAATTTCTAGCATTCGTTTTGTGCCAACTCGGCAGAATGTGCATTTTCCACAAGATTCGTTTTGGGTGAAATTTAAGAAAAATTTTGCGACATCAACCATGCATGTAGATGAATCCATCACCACCATTCCACCGGAACCCATAATTGCGCCGGTATTATTGATAGAATCGTAATCTACAACTGTATCTAATAAATCAGCCGGGAGACATCCACCGGAAGGTCCGCCCAATTGAACACCTTTAAAAGGTTTGTCGGTTTTCATTCCACCACCAACTTTGTAGATCACATCTCGTAATGAAATGCCCATTGGAACTTCGATAAGGCCACTGTTTCTAATTTTACCGGCTAAAGCAAAAACTTTGGTTCCTTTACTCTTTTCTGTTCCGTACTTGGCATATTCGTTGGCTCCATGCCAGATAATCCAGGCAATGTTAGCAAATGTTTCAACGTTATTTATATTTGTAGGTTTTCCCCATAATCCGCTTTGAGCCGGAAATGGAGGTCTAATTCTTGGCATTCCGCGCTTTCCTTCTATCGACGCCAATAAAGCTGTCTCTTCTCCACAAACAAAAGCACCGGCACCCTCTTTGATATGAAGTTTGAAATTAAATCTTGTTCCCTGAATATTTCGGCCAAGCATTCCGCGTTTTTCGGCAGCTGCAATAGCTAATTTCAGATGTTTGATCGCAAGAGGATATTCGGCACGACAATAGATATATCCTTCATCCGCACCAATTGCATATGCTCCGATTGCCATCCCTTCAATAACACTATGCGGATCACCTTCAAGCACACTTCTATCCATAAATGCGCCCGGGTCTCCCTCATCTGCATTACAGACAATATATTTTTTATTGCTTTTTTCATGAGCGGCAAACTGCCATTTAAGACCGGTAGGAAAACCGGCGCCACCTCGACCGCGCAAACCGGATTCTTTCACCTCTGCTACAATCTCTTTGGGGGTCATTTCTTTAATTGCCTTCTGCAAAGAGTTATAGCCGTTTCTGCCAATATAGTCATCTATCGATTCAGGATTAATAATTCCTACATTTCTAAGAACAATTCTTGTTTGTGCTTTTAATGTCTCATTTTCCTGGCCTTCCAATGAATCAGATAAAATAACATTCTCTGTTTGTGGTTGCCCCGATGCAAAATCATCAATGATTGCTGAAATCATCTCGGCATTTAAGTAGCCATAGGTTGTGGTGCCATTCTCAGATGAGAGTTCCATTAATGGCTCGGCAAAACACATTCCGATACAGGCTGTTTTTTTTAATTCTATATTTGTTGATTTTGTAGTTTTAATATATTCTTCCACAGCAGAATAAATATCTCTGGCTCCGGCTGCTAATCCGCAACTAGCCATACCTATTTTAATAACAAGACTCAAAATTCCTCCTACTGCTTTTTATATTTATCTATTATTTTTC
>DAOWES010000089.1 GCA_030638385.1 Candidatus Cloacimonadota bacterium
AATAATAAATGTATCCTCAGATGGTGAAATTTCATCATTTGGAAATATTCTCTATTCCATCCCAAACATCGCTTACTAAAGGAAGAAAAACGATCATTAGCCTTCTTTTTAAGTTTGGATGAAGAAAACAAAAAATTCTTTAATATCACCGATTATTTTTCATCAATCGAGATCGGGAACAATTTCTTTTCATTTTGGGAAGAGATAAATGAAGAATTGGTTGAACTGAACAAAATTAGCGAAGCAATCGAAAAAAAAACAACTTCAGGAAATTGGCAAATAAATACCTTTGAGCAAATGCTGATAATTCGAGAAAATTATCAGAAGTTTATTGCTAAATTGAAGTTCTCCGACAAGATTTTCTCCTACAAGGTAGATAACTATAAAGTAGATAATCTCTTACTAAATGTGGAATATGATGAGATTATTGTGGCAAATCAGTTTTACCTTACAAATCTGGAAAAACATTTATTGAAGCAGATGACAAATGTAACGATGTATTATCAAATTCCTCCTCAAATTTTAGATACAGAAAATCTTACAATGGATCATACTTTTTCTGCCGAGATGCTAACAAATATCCGTACAAAAAAAATCACTGAAATACGTACATCAGATAATTTTTCGATGACTTGCTCTCTATTTGAACAAATTCAACAAAATGCACCAAAAGCTATTATTGATTTTAGATTTGCCAAACAAAGTTACAGTAGTTTTTTTTCTCGTGATAAATTTATAGCAAATAGTAGCAAATCATTCACAATTACTTCTGTTTATAAGTTTTTCTATAATATTAGGAAAATATTGGAAAACATCATTTACCGAAATAATCTGCATCTTATTCCGCTTCATATTTTTTTAGAAGCTATTATCGCTGATGATTTTATCAAATATTTCTGCGATGATGCTGAGCATACCAAAGAGGATATTACCAATTATCTTTATTATCTTATCGAATTTGATTACCAATATATCGATCTTGAGCTGAAGTTTTTGGATGTTAGTAAATTAGAAAAAGAATCAGTAACAGTTTTAGATAAAATTATGCAGTTTATAGTTAAAGCTCATAATCTAAAATCGATGGTTGATTTTAATAGTTTTATCGCAAATTTTCATTTGGAAAATATAATTACCGGCACAGAAGCTGATTACTCTAACCTTAAAGAGATCTTCGCTCAGATAAAATCTGATTTCGCAATTTTAGATAAACTTGGCATTGTTAATAATTGGCAAAAAATATTTAACCATAAAAAATTCGCTGCTAATGTAATGAAATTGTTTTTGGATTATATGAAAGCGAAAACTTTGCGAGAAAATCTTTCCGAAAAAAGGCGTTTGGGAATTACTTCTCTGCAAGATACCAGAAATTTACAATATTCCAAAGTGTTTGTACTAAATGTAACCGAGGGCATCTTACCACCAAAGCGGAAGGTTCCTTTTTTATTAAGTGAAAATCAACGCAAAATATTGGGATTGAAAACCTTTGAAGACATTCGTCTGCGTGAGAAATATTATTTTTACCGTTTAGTTGCTCAATCACAGGAAATTGTGTTATTTTCTAATGAAAATGAAGACGAGAACAAAGAAGTAAGCTCTTTTGCCGAGGAACTTCGCCTCCATTTTGATGATATCTACAAACTCATAAACAAGCTCAAATTTTCTTTCCATAATGTTTATGAAACGTATTTGGGAAATAATCAGCTTGAAGTTCCAAAAATTACAAATATCGAACAATTTCATAAAATTAATTTTGAGCAAAATTACGATATCCCGGATAAAAAGATCAACCTCTCATTTTACAAATGGCGAGATTTAAAAGAGAATCCATTTATCTATTACATGCACCATCAAATGCAAATAAAAGAGCGACCCAAAGAGATCAAACCGGATTTTTCAAGTAAATTCATGGGAAATCTTACTCACGAAATTTTCACTCTAATTTGGCAAAGAATCATCGAGTTGTATCAAGGAAATAAAATTCATCACAATTTTCTAAACACTAACCAGAACTATGTTGATGATGCGCTAAAGCATATCTTTTCTCAAAATAAAGAAATGATATATAAAATCCCCTATAATTATTCCACGAAATATTTCAATCATATTTTCCTTCCTATTCTAAAGAAAGGGATCATGGGATTTTTTAGCTTCCTACATAACAATCTGGATCTTTCCGATAAATATATAACCATTTTTCCGGAAACTAATAAAACCTCAAATTGCTTTCTAGGTAAAGTGAATGATTTTACTGTGTATCTACGCGGGAAAGCAGATATGCGAATTGAAAGTGATAAGCAGAAATATATTTTTGATTATAAAACGGGTAGCAATAGTAGCTCAAAGAAAAAAAGTTTTGAAGAGCAGCTGCTGATGTATGAACAAATCTACTATTTGGCGCATAAAGAGGAACTTAGCCAAGCAGTAAAATCCTATCTATACTTTGTGGAGAAGCAGGAAAATCATGAAATTAAGTATACTAAGAAAAAGCCCAAAGAACAAGTTATCGAGGAATTTAAACAGCAGATTCTTCAGGTGATCGAAAATATGACTACCAATGGCTTTGTGCTTGGCGAAAAAACTTTAAAATATGAACCTTTGGATATCACACGTCGTGACCTAAAGCGTAAGTAAACAAGGAATAAATGGATGCAATATAAAGAACTCACTCCCGAAAAAAAAGTTATTCGTGCCAGTGCCGGTACCGGTAAAACATACCGCCTTTCTTTGGAATTTATCACTCTTTTATTAAAATATCGGGGTTATGTGGAATTTGATGAAATTTTGGTGCTAACCTTCACCAAAAAAGCAACGGCCGAAATTAGGCAAAGAGTATTTAACCAGTTGCACAATATTGTTTTACAAAGTGAAGAGGGTATCCAGCTTGCTAAAAATATCTGCGAATTTGAACCTGATATTAAGATAGAAAATAATGAAATTGAATATTTGAAAAATATCTATCACCAAATGCTGGCGAATAAAGATAAACTGCACGTCAACACGATTGATTCTTTCACAAATACAATTTTTAATAGCTTAATTGCACCCTATCATAATATTTCAGATCCACAAATTGACCCCAAAATAAACGAAAAGCATCTCCCTGAATTATTTGAAGAATTGTTAAAAAAAGAGCACTTAGATATATTTGATGATATTTTTAATCAAGCCGGATATCGGAATTTGGAAATGTATAAAAATTTCATCGAAAGTATAATCAATAATCGATGGATTTTTAATTTCATGAAAAATCTTCCTGAGATTTCGGAAGCAGAGATTGAACAAAGTTTTAATGATTATTCCCTTTATGCAAATGAGTTTATCGATAATTTCTGCTCAAATTTTTATGAATATTTGAAACAAAAGCCCAAAGAGTTAAATTGGGAAAAGTTTATTGTTACAAAATTTAAACCTCAAATATTACATTTAATAGAAGTAGATGCCTCAATTGAGCAAATGAAGGAAATCCTAGTTAGTCTATTCACCGATAAGAAATTTGTTGATGAAAACTATAATCTGCTTCTGGAACCTAAATTTTGGAGTGGCTCGCAAATCTTTAATATAAAAACATTTAAAGAGACAAAAGAGGAGATGCAGGAGCAAGCCGACCAATTAGGCGAAAAGCTCGCACATTATCTTTATAATTCCAAGGTAATTATTGAACAGCATCAGCTATATTATCTGGCTCATATTTTACTAAAAAAGTATGATGAGATTAAGATGAGATCTCGCATTTTCACATATTCCGACATCTCTTACTACACATACCGCTATCTTTATGATCCCGAACTTTCGGTAGTTGATGGCAATAATTTGCTAAATCTATTTTATGAACAACTCTCTTACAAGACACGCTATATCCTCATTGATGAGTTTCAGGATACCAGCATTTTGCAGTGGAATATTTTGAATCCGATGATAAAGGAAGCAATTAGCGGAGCGGGGCAAAATGGCGTGGGTGGAGCAATTATTGTTGGTGATGAGAAGCAATCGATTTATGGTTGGAGAAATGGAGAACGTGAACTCTTGATCAAAGCACCCAAATTGATCAATATGAAAAAATCGTGCGATACACTTCAGACTTCATTCCGAAGCAAAAAAATTGTAATCGATTCGATTAATCAGTTATTCTTAAATGAACAGCTTCATGC
>DAOWES010000041.1 GCA_030638385.1 Candidatus Cloacimonadota bacterium
AAATGCTTCTTCAATACTATCAATATCTGTAGGAAACTCAGCATTTTCAAATATTGTTTTTCCAATTAAAAATAAAGTATTAGATCCAATCTCTTCAGAAATTTGCTTAAAGGCATTTAGCCAATTTTGTAGGGGATACCACTCTTCAGGTTTAGGATCATCAATATTATTTTCAGATAATATCCTTAATCCTATTTCTTTCCAGGTTTTTATAGCATTAAAAATAGCTAAAGCTGATTGTCCATTTACTTCTACATTTGGATTGCTTGCTTTGAATTGTTCCATAATTAAACTCCTTAAATTAATTAGTTTTTATTTGTCTGTTACATGTCTTAGATTTATATGCGAATAAATCATTCATTTTCCCGAATTCGGCAATATTCACGTAACGTTTTTTTACGTTTTCCCATTTTCATTCATGAGCCCAAAATATATTTTTCAATATACAAATGATTTTGCTTAAGTTACTTTTTTTTTAGAAAAAGTTGTGGTTTTTGTCTTCGCTCAAACTGACCTTTTTTATGCTTATTATCCGCGAAAAGTTGGAGCATTAATAGGTTCTTTTCCTCTTAATACTTTGTGATAATAAGTGTAAGTCATGGGGGTTAGATCTGAAAGATTTTCTGCTTCGGTAACTTCACCAAGAAAGATTGTGTGGCTGCCGGCATCGAGGCTATTTATTACTCTACATTCAATATAGCCGACAGTATTATTCAAAACAATAGGAGCTCCGTTATTACTGATTTTGTAACTGCAATTAGCAAATTTATCTATGTCTCTTCCGCTTCTAAAACCAAATTTTCCAATTTCTATCATAGACCATTTATCAGAGATAATAGATACTGCAAAGATTTTGCTTTTTTCTATGAATTCGTGAGTTAAGTTTTGTTTGGCAATACTAATGGCAAGCGTAGCCGGATTGGGTGTAATTTGAAAAACGGTGTTTGCAATTTGTGCATTAATCTTTTCCCCATTTTTAGAACTTACGACATATAAGCCATAGCAGATATTAAATAAGGCATCTAGATTCATTTTAGCAATCTCCTAATTGATGATGAGAAATTTGTTATGCACAATTCTCACGATTATTTATTCATTATTTAGTAAATTCGTTAATTTTGTTACGTGAACTATTTCCTCGTCGATAATGGCTTTAATGATTTTTTTTGATCTTTCATTTTCTGTTTTATCATAGATTGAATGAAAAAAGAGAAGAGTATCTTTTTCGAATTGAATTGCATTTTCCAGAATTTCTTTTTCGTTGATGGTCTCGGTTGCCAATTTAATAGCAGCACCGGGTTTATGGAAAATATGAGAATCTGAGATTGCCTTTAGGTAGGAAGCAGCTTCCGGCCAGTTTACCGGATCACCCATCTTTTCGTAATCTTCACTGGAACGTAGGTTTTTGAAGGTTGCTTCGTGTGTTAGCTCTTCATTTCTCAGGCATTCGATAAGCTCTCTGATTTTACTATTCAGGTCTTTTCTCTTCAAAATGGCATCATAAAACTGGTAGCCACTTTTTTCAATTTGAACCGCAAGTTCAATTACTTCGTTTAGTGAAAAATTGATCATTTTTTTTCTCCTAATTTTCCTTTAAAATATGTTCATCGTATAAAGTTTCAAATTTTAATTTGTGCCCGGCTTCTTCACTGGCAAGTTTTAAGAAAAGTGTCTCCAGCTCAGTGCCGGGGAAATTTTCTGCCATATTTGTATAGAGTTTATAAGCCTGTTCTTCTTTTTTCATAACAATGATTAGGATCTCTTGGTAGGACATGTTATTATGAGATTTTATATCCACGAGATACTCGCTAATATTAAGAGTGTTGATTTTTTTCACACTAGCATTTTGAAAGCCTTTTGCTCTGACTCCTTCCAGGATAACAATATGGGCTTTTTCCATCTCTTCCAGCTCTTTTAACATCTCTTTGTGAGCGTGGAATTTTACTTTTGCTTGTAATTCCAGGTAGAATTTTGCAGCATCTTTTTCGCCATCAATGGCAAAATCGATCACTGCGTCGAATTTTTCTTTTGTCATGCCAACTCCTCATCTCATCATCTTAAAATTTTAATTAACCCCAAAACAACATCTAACTTAATTGTTGCACGTCATGATGATTTGAAGGTGGAACAGCAAGACTGTCCCACCCTATCAGATTAGTCTATTGGGCTGAACATATCTTTGCCTACTCCGCAAATTGGGCATGTCCAATTTTCCGGTAGGTTTTCAAATGGTATATTCTCATTTTCGGCAGGATCGTATTCCCAACCGCAAGCATCGCAGACATATTTTTTCATTTTTTCCCTCCTACATATAATTGACGAACTCGTTATAATTTATTAGTAGTTTTTTGCTTGAACTTCGAAATATGCTTGTGGATGTTTGCACACAGGGCATACCTTTGGTGCTTCAACCCCTTCGTGAAGATGTCCACAATTCAAGCATTCCCAATATACTCTACCATCTTTTAAGAAGACAGTGCCGTTCTCAATATTGGCGAGAAGTTTTCTATAACGTTTATCATGTTCTTTTTCGATAGCAGCAATTCCTTCGAACATAGCAGCAATGTCATTGAATCCTTCTTCACGAGCTTCTTTAGCCATATTGGGATACATTTCAGTCCATTCATAATTCTCACCACTGGCAGCAGCTTTGAGGTTAGCGATCGTATCTCCCAATTCACCCAGAGCTTTAAAATGTAGTTTAGCATGTTCCTTTTCATTCATGGCAGTTTCCAAAAATAATTCAGAGATTTGCTCATAACCTTCTTTTTTTGCTACTTTGGCAAAATAGGTGTATTTGTTTCTTGCTTGGGATTCTCCCGCAAAAGCATCCCATAAGTTTTTTTCTGTTTTTGTGCCTTTTATATCTGACATATTAACTCCGAATTTATTTTTTATCTTAATTTTTGTAAGCTACGAAAAGCTATACTTCCATTTTTATCAGTTTAGCATGAACTCCTTTTAATAGGTTTAGCTTTCTTGCCAATTCCTCATGCTTTTCGACATCTCCGACTAATTCCATAAATACAGTACCAATCTCCGAACAATTTTCCAAAACTCCTTCGTGCAGGCCTAATCTGGTTCTGATAAAACATCCCCATTCTGTTAAAATCTTTTGTACTGTAACCGCTTCTTTTTTTCGAATGTCAATCACTACGAGCATAAAATCTTTTTTCATAATTCCTCCTAATTTTGGTTTTCAATAACATCTCTTTGGTGCTACAATTAGCTCATTTTTTTCACTTCTTTCATTATCTATTTTTTTTTATCGAGATTGCATAGTTCAGCAATCTCTTTACAATAAAGATTAATTTTCAAACAACCATGATATTAAGTTTTCCAAAGACCGTGTAGATTGCACCATTCCCGAACTTCAATGATTTCTTCTTTATTCACCGGAAGGAATATTTCCGGTTTATCCCCCGGTTTTAATTCAACTCTACAAATTTTGCTCTTTCTCAGGACTTCGATGAATTTGATGTAATGATTTTCTTCCATGGGATGAGGTTCGTTCCGGCCGACTTTAATCAAAACACCACCATTAGCTACTTCCACGTAAGGAACGTGTTTCTCAATGGATGAATCTTTTGTCTTTGCTTCCTGTTTCAGCATTGGAATTCCGCAGCAAACCAGAGCAGGAGCCCCTTCATTCAAAATTTCTACAACATTACCGCATTTCTCACAGAAATAGATTTCTCTTAATTGTGTCATAAGAATCTCCTTAATTTGATTAATTTCTTACTTTGTGGGAGGACTAAATATTCTAGCAGCTAATTCATTATCAAGCATTAGCCTGCCATGACTATTTTCACCTAACGTTTTTAACTTTCCTACAATTGCATCTATAAAAAAGATATAATCCCTTATTCATTAGCTTGTTAAAAGCATCCTGTGATTTTTGCGAGATTATTCCTATTCCTAAATATTTTTTATTGCTTTTTCATAATTAGGTTCCTGAGTAATTTCAGGAATCAGTTCTGCGTACTTCACCATTCCGCCTTCATTTAGAATGATTACGGCACGAGCCATCAAGCCCGCCATCGGGCCATCTATTATTTTCACTCCGTAATTCCGGGAAAATTCATCATCTCTCAGTTCCGATAGAGTAATCACATTATTAAGTCCTTCAGCCCCACAAAATCTAGACTGAGCAAAAGGGAGGTCTTTGGAAATACAAAGAACTACTGTGTTATTTAGTTGCTCTGCTTCGGCATTAAATTTTCGGACGGAAGTAGCACACACATCCGTATCCAAACTGGGGAAAATATTTAGGACAACTTTTTTGCCTCGATAATCACTTAATTTCACATCGCTCAAATCATTCTTGGTGAGGAGGAATTCCGGAGCTTTCTCTCCAACTTTGGGTAGATTTCCGATTGTATTTACTTTATTTCCTTTCAAAGTTATTTTTGCCATTTTTCACTCCTACTTGATCTGATCAATTAGATGATTTTCTTTCTCTTTTAATATTGCATCATCCGGTACATATTGGATTTTTATTTGATCTAGCATATCAAAGCCACATTCTTTTAAAGTATTTTCCACTATTCCGATACTCTGTCCACCCCAACCATAAGATCCAAAAGCTAGTCCAATTCTCTTTTTGGGAGCAAGTCCTTTTAGATATGTGAGGAATGAAGCAACTGTGGGCATGATGTTATTATTTAGGGTAGGAGAGCCAACACAAATATATTTTGCTGTAAGGATTTCTGTCATTATATCTGAAATATGAGTATGTTGTAAGTTGAACATTCTGGTTTGATAATTCTTTGCTTCAAATGTTTCCTGTATGGAATGCGCTATTGCTTCGGTGGATTTCCACATCGTATCATAGATAATGAGGGCTTTGTCATCTACCTGGTATCCACTCCATTTTTTGTATTCCGCCAATATTTCAGAGATATATTTTTTTATAATTAGTCCATGACTTGGGCAGATTATTTCGATATCCAGCGCTTGTACAACTTCAAGTGCTTTTTGTACTTGATTACTGTAGGGCAGTACAATATTTGCATAATATTTGGTAGTTTCATGCAGCATAAGGTGAAGAGGATATTCTTCATCAAAACGTTCGGAAGAAGCTATGTGTTGGCCAAAAGCATCATTGGAAAAGAGAATTTTTTCTTCGGGGCAATAACTTACCATATTATCCGGCCAATGCAACATGGGGGTCTGCACAAAATGTAAGGTGCGTTTTCCCAAATTTAGCACATCCCCGGATTTCACGGTTTGAAAATTCCACTCTTTTTTATAGTGCTTGGGAATGCCTTCCACGCCTTTGGGAGAAGCAATAACTTTGGCATTTGGGCACAAGTCCATAATTTTCGGAAGTGAGCCGGAATGATCCATTTCGATGTGATTTTGAATTACGTAATCTATTTTCGTCGGGTCAATAATTTGAGATATACGCTTAATTTGTTCATCAGCCATATAGCTCTTCACATTATCGATCAAAGTTATTTTTTCATCTATAATCAAATATGAATTGTAGGTGGATCCACGTTGAGTAAGGTAACCGTGAAAATTCCGCAAATCCCAATCAATTCCTCCAACCCAATAGATACCTTTTCTTATTTCAGTAGCTTTCATTATCCCTCCAATATTGGTTTCACGCCAATGGTAGGTTTCACGCCAAGTGCGCTAAGTAATTTCGAGAACGCAGAGTATGGAATTTAGTAATTTCCTTTTTGCGGCCTCAGGTAATCTCTGTGTACTCCGCGTGGTTAGGTTTCACGCCAAGTGCGCTAAGTAATTTTAAGAACGCAGAGTATGGAATTTAGTAATTTTCTTTTTGCGATCTCAGGTAATCTCTGTGTACTCCGCGTGGTTAGGTTTCACGCCAAGTGCGCCAAGTAATTTTAAGAACGCAGAGTATGGAACTTAGTAATTTCCTTTTTGCGATCTCAGGTAATCTTTGTGTACTCCGCGTGGTTAGGTTTCACGCCAAGTGCGCTAAGTAATTTTAAGAACGCAGAGTATGGAACTTAGTAATTTTC
>DAOWES010000222.1 GCA_030638385.1 Candidatus Cloacimonadota bacterium
GATGGCACCATTTGCGCCACATATGGTCAGTGCAAAGAGGGAATGGATATTTCCTATGACGGAAAGTGGGGTTATCATCCTCTGGTGATTTCGTTGCACAACACGCGCGAACCGCTTTATATCATCAACCGCTACGGTAGCGACACAGTACGGGCATTTATGCTTTTTGCCTCTCCTCCGGAAAAAGATGTGGAGTGGAGTGATGAGGGTGTGAAAGGTGCTTTCCGCTTTATTAACCGTATTTGGAGATTGTTCGATGACAATCTTAGTCTGATAAAAGAAAACATGAATATTAGCGAACAAGCTGAAAAAATCTCTTCTGAGATGAAAAATCTTCGTTTCAGCACTCATCATATGATTAAGAAAGTACAGGATGATGTAGCAAATAAAATGCAATTCAACACTGCTATTGCGGCAATTATGGAGCATCTTAATAATACTACAGCTATCAAAAATCTTGATAAACTTAATCCTGCCGAGAAGGCAATTTTTGCTGAAGCTTGCGTGATAATTCCGCGTTTGCTCTATCCTTTTGCACCACATGTTTGCGAAGAGTTCTGGCAATTACTTGGAAACGAAAGCCTTATTCATGAAGCAGGAGTTCCGCAATATAATCCAAAATTCTTAGTTAAAGATGAAGTTACTTATGTGGTTCAAATTATGGGGAAAATTCGTGGAAACTTTGATATCTCAGTTGATGCTTCCCAAGATGTTATCAAAGAAACTGCTCTCGCACTTGAGAATGTCCAAAAACATCTTGAAGGCAAAAAAATCATGAAAATAATCGTAGTACCGAAAAAATTGGTGAGCATTGTAGCAAAATAATGTAAACTAAATAATAGATAAAATATAAGCTCTCTGTTTTCAGGGAGCTTTTTTTCATATAGAAAAAGCCAAACTCATCTCTAAGTTTGACTTTGAATTTTGGTGCAGAAAGGGGGAGTCGAACCCCCACAAGCGTATTGCTCACTAGACCCTGAACCTAGCGTGTCTACCAATTCCACCATTTCTGCAACTGCGTTTAAGAAATTTTTATCAACTTCATACGTCAAGAAAATTATCTCTCAATATTTAAAATATTAATAAAAAAGAATATTGCCAGCAGGCAAATTAAAATTGCCAATTTTAGAATTGACAAAATCAGCTAATCTTCGGAATTTCCACATAAATAAGGTAAACGAGGAAAATATGTCATATTTGGTTTTAGCTAGAAAATACCGTCCGCAAACTTTTGAAGAAGTTTATGCTCAAGAGCATATTACTAAAATCTTAACAAATACAATTGAAATGGATAGAATTGCACACGCATATCTATTTACAGGACCTCGCGGTGTGGGAAAAACTTCAATGGCACGTATTTTTGCTAAAAGCCTAAACTGTCTGGAAGGTGGCCCAACTTCCACACCTTGTAATAAATGTTTAAATTGCCAGGAAGTTACTCAAGGAATCTCGGCAGATGTTATCGAGATTGATGGAGCGTCCAATACCGGCGTGGATGATATTCGTGGGCTGCAGAAAGAACTAATGTATTCTACTTCAAATTCAAATTATAAAATCTACATCATCGATGAAGTTCATATGCTTTCCAAAAATGCTTTTAACGCTCTTTTAAAAACCTTGGAAGAACCACCGGAAAACGTAATCTTTATTTTTGCTACTACCGAACCTCACAAAGTCTTACCTACCATCATTTCCCGATGTCAAAGATTTGATTTTAAACTTATCCCCATTAGTTCAATTATCGAAAGATTAAAAAGTATTTGCAAATTCGAAGAGATAACAGCTGAGGAAGATGCTTTTTTCGTAATAGCCAAAAAAGCTGACGGAAGTATGCGTGATGCGCTTTCTCTTATGGATCAAGTTTTAGCTTATGGGAAAAATCATATCACAATTGATGATGTCTTGGAAATTTTCGGGATTGTACATACCGATATTTTCAACATCGTTTTTTCGGCAATCGTCTCCAAAGATTCAGCTACTGTAATTTCCAATCTCCACAGTATCATCGAAAAAGGTAATGATTTACAAGAATTTATCAACGGACTTCTGGAACATGCCAGAAATATTCTTTTGATAAAACTTGGCATAACTGTTCGTGAAATTAGCAACACTTATAAAGACAAAATGAAAGAGATTGCGGAATCATTTGAAGAGAACAACCTGCTCTATTTAATGAGCTTACTCATTAAGATGAAAACAGATATAAAAACTAGTTCAAATCCAATTTTAATTGCAGAGATGGGATTTATTAAATTAACCAAACTAGCAGAGATGAAATCTATAAATAAATTGTTAGAAGAAATTAGCGCAAATCCTTCGAGCAGTGGAAATACTCAAATTGCCCAACCTACTCGTCTTCAACCAATTAAAAAAAGCATACCTGAAAGCTATATTGAAAGTCCAATTTCAAAACCGATTGACATACAAGAACCCAAAACTGCTCCACTTTCAAATAATATTCAAACAACAAATTTAACCAAAGATTTGCTCAATCAGGAATTTAAAAACTTGAAAACGAAGATGAGTAAAGACAAACCCTTCCTGGCGGCCAATCTGGTTAAGTGTAAATTAGATTCGATCAAAAATAATTTTGTTCATTTTTTCACAGATAACAAACTTGCTTTCAATAGATTGCAGGATGAAAAACGATATCTTTCAGATCTATTTTCTCAGCATTTTTCTACAAAAATCAAGGTTGATTTTTCTCTAAAAGAGGTAAAAAAAAACACGACAATCGTTAATCCCACAATGGATAAAATCAAAGAGCATTCTCCTGAATTAGCAAAATTTATCGAAATAACAGATACAGATCTGTCCTAATTTATATATTCATCAATTGTTTGGAAGGTAAAACCTTTGGCCAGCAGTTCGGGAATTATCTGCGCTAATGCTTTTACCGATTTACTTCGATCTGCCCTACCGTCGTGCATCACAATTATCCCACCTTTCTTCGCATTCTTCAGCACTCTGCGAATTATTTCATCAGCACTTTTCGCCTTATAGTCTTTACTGGGAATATTCCACATAATCATCTTCTTTTTTAATTTTGCCAAAAGCAGCGGAGTTATTAATAAATACCTGCCAAAAGGTGGTCGGAAATAGAGCTTATCCTGCACCCCAAGTTTTTTTAATATTTCATCTGTCTGCATAATTTCTGCATAAATCGTAGAAGGTTTCTTGAAAATCATTTGCCGATGATTTACGCTATGATTTCCAATCTCATGCCCTTCTCTAACCATTTGTGAAATAACTTCCGGATATTTTTGAGATTGCTTACCGCACACAAAAAAAGTTGCTTTAACCTTATATTGTTTTAGCAATTTCAATATTTCCCGCGAAAAAACAGGATCCGGTCCATCATCAAACGTAAGAGCAATTACCTTTGACTTACGACGAAAAAAAACAATCTCGATGAAATAGTAGATACTTCCCAAAGTCAAGTATTCAATAACGCAAACTAGCACCAATCCTGATAAAATATATAAAAGCATACTTCTCCATTTCTGTTGACTCTTTCGAGCACATTCTGATTTTTGACTTAAATAAAAAAAGTGAAATTAGCAGGTCAAGATTTTTTCCTGTAAAAATAAAATTATGGATAAATTAAAAAAAAGTAGATTATTTTATATCGTAAAAATATTGATCACATTGATGATACTATATTTTATCTTCAAGAAAATCAATATTCATCAATTGCTTAGCAATTTTAAAAATATTGGATTTGGAACTGTAATAGTATTGCTAATTACAGCCGCCATTAAATATCTCATTCGTTTTCATAATTGGGGCAAATATCTCAAGATAAATCCAAATTATAACCCTAAAAGATATGAAGTGATAAAATCTACCTTTATCGGTACTGCCTTGCAATTCCTGCTTCCCGGTGGCTATGGAACTTTTGGGAAAATGTATTATGTGCAAAATGAAAAAAGCGCCACATTCATCTCAGTTTCATTGGAAAAATTCTTTTTAACTTGGATAAATCTATCAGCTGCATCTTTTGCCGCTATTTTCTATTTCAAACAGTTCTCCATGACAATGAAAATCAGCGTGTTTATTGTCATGATTTTGCTACCCTTTATCCTATTCTTTGCCAATATTTTTATTAAAAATAAAAAGTATAATAAATTTATCGAATATTATAAAGCCTATAAAAGAATAACTCCGCAAATCATCATACTTCATATCATCTACATTGTGATAACGTTTTTTCAATATTACGTCATAATCAACCATTTCTCTTCCATAAGTTTCTTTAGGATCATCATCACTTCCCCTTTGGTGATTGTGGCAAACGTTATCCCCATCTCCTATAGCGGGTTGGGATTACGCGAGACTTTTGCTCTGGAAGTATTCTCGAAATATGGAATCGTTTCGGAAATTATTCTCACAGCAACTCTTTCGATATTCTTTTTTAATACCATCCTTCCGGCTATTTGCGGATTAGTAATTATTTTGAAGAAGAAAAATTAATATGATTAGCTACTTAATTCTTTTTACTCTGCTCTACCTTCTCACAATTTTCTCTTTTATAATTGGAATATTAAGACTTCCAATAAGAAGAAACAGCGAAATCCAACCAATCTCCATTATTGTTGCCGCCCGCAATGAAGAGAGAAACATTGGAAATTTAATCGAATCGATAATTGCACAAGATTACCCCAAAGACGCATTTGAGCTAATTATTGCCAACGATAGAAGCTCAGACCGAACTGCGGAAATCATAAAAAATTACAGCAAGAAATATTCATTTATTAGATTGGTCAATATAGTAAAAGAAGATAAAAATCTTATCGGGAAAAAGGGTGCAATCGATGCTGCTATTAAATTAGCAAATAATGAGATCTTGGCCTTTACAGATGCTGATTGTTTTGTCGAAAGTGATTGGCTTAAACAAATAAATGCTCATTTTACCAAAAATGTAGATTTTGTTGCCGGCTACTCTTTCATAGACCTAAACAGCTCCTTTGCCAATGGTTTGAAAAACTTGGAAAGAGCCTCTATCTTTGCCGTGACGAGTGGAAGTTTTGGGAATAATTGGGCCTTAACTTGCACCGCCGGAAATATGGCCTATCGTAAATCGATCTATCAAGAAATTGGTGGTTTTGAGGGAATCGGCCACATTCGCTCGGGCGATGATGACTTGATGCTACAAAAAATGGGCAAAAAACTTAGAATGATGAATTTCATTTTTGAACCTGAATCAATGGTTTATACTTCAAATAATAATAATTTAAATGAACATATTCAGCGTGAAAGTAGACGCGCTTCCAAATGGCGACATTATCCCACCTCCATAAAACTGCTGACTCTAATGATTTTCATTTTCTACATTCTACTTATCGCAGCTACAACAATGACTATATTTGGTCAATTTAACTTAATATTATTGCTCTTTATCATAGCACTAAAAGTGGGGTTCGAATTTATTTTGATAGCAATTTTTCTACATAAGATTAGAAAACCCAAACTACTGCTCTTCTTCCCCATTGCAGAAATTATTTACATCCCATACTTTATCTATTTTGGATTAAGAGGTACTTTTGGAAAATACAATTGGAAATAAACTTTATAATGATGTTTTAAAAAATCATAAAAGAGAACTTGAGGCATTTGATAAACAAAAAAGAGAAATTCATCGTCTTTGGAATATTGATGCAGAAACTGCAAAATATCTTTTTGAATATATTGTTGATTTAGCTCCCAAGAAAATTATCGAGATTGGCACCTCTAACGGCTATTCAGGATTTTGGATTTCTGCCGCAGCTAAAGTTTCAAATGGCATCTTAGAAACTATTGAAGTTGATGAAGAACGATTTAAGCTCAGCCAAAATAATCTTAAAAATCAAACAAATATTATCCAATATTTGGGTTTGGCGGAAGATATTATTCCCACCTTAGAAAACAAGTATGATATTGCCTTTATAGATGCCGGGAAAATTGGGTATATCAACTATATTAAACTGCTGTTACCAAAACTAAAAGATGATGCTATTATCATAGCAGATAATGTCATATCGCATAAAAAGAGTGTACAAGAATACATCGATTTTATGAAATCCGATAACCAATTTGAAAATGAGTTGATCGAAATCGGTACCGGTTTATTAATCTCGAAGTTTAAAAGAAATAGAGTTTAATATTTTTTTTTGATCATTGTTTATGAACTCATAAAACACTGAAACTCTAAAGCACTGTCATCTTGAGCCGCTGAATGCGTAGTTTTTTACAAAAAACAGCATTGGAGACGAAGAGTTATTTAACTTGTTATATTGCAAAATCTAGTGTTTTGTAAAACCTCACCCCGACCCTCTCCTGCGAGGAGAAGGGGGAAACGAAGAGTTTTGGTAGTAGGAAAATTGGAAATTAATGATTGTTTTTCTTTCTCCTTCTCCTTCTCCTTCTAGGAGAAGGCCGGGATGAGGTAAGATTATGAAAAACTCATTTAAAAAGATATTTTAAGAGGAGCATTTTATGAAAAAACCAATCATCATTGGTATTGCCGGAGGAACAGCTTCGGGAAAAACATCAATTGCCAATTCTATTCGCCAAGAATTTCAAAGTAACTCAACCATCTTAAAACACGATAATTATTATCGTAATTTTAGTGATATGTCTTTTGAAGAAAGATGTAATCTAAACTACGATCACCCAAATACTTATGAGACGTCATTACTCATCAAGCACCTTAAGGAACTAAAACTTAATACCCCCATCGAAACTCCTATCTATAGTTTTGAGGAGCACCTAAGAACAGAAAGAACAAAAAAGCTATTACCAACTCCCATCATTATTATTGAAGGTATTTTGGTATTTGAAAATAGTGAGTTACGTGACCTCATGGATATAAAAATATTTGTAGATACTGATGCTGATGTGCGAATTTTACGACGCATAGAACGAGACATGAACGAGCGTGGCAGAGATTTATCCTCCATCATGCAGCAATATCGAGATACTGTCCGACCAATGCATATTGAATTTGTGGAGCCCAGTAAAAGATTTGCTGATGTAATTATTCCACGTGGCGGAGCAAATAAAATTGGTGTAGAAATGATCTTAGCCCGAATCAAATCAATATTAGATTAATTCTTGCCAACTATTTCATTTTCACAATGTTTGCAAAGGAAAGGAGAAAATTATGAAGAAAGCATTTTTATTTAATTTATTTTTACTATTTTCAATTTCGGCCATAGCAAATCAAGTAACTGTCTATAATGAAAATTTTTCATTAATTCGAACCAATATCAATCTTAAATTAAATCAGGGTCTGCAAGATTATTATTATGAAGACATTCCCTCCACAATTGAACCTAAATCTGTAATCTTCTCTTCCCCCAACACAAACTTACAAATATTTTCTCAGAACTACGAATATGATTTGGCAAATGCAGAGCAAATCATGCAAAAATATATCAATGAAAAAGTTGAAATTACTACAGACGAAGAGCATCTTTTCTGTGGTATTTTGCAATTTTCTCACACAAGCACAATAGGCATTATTGAAGATACAACCCAAAAACTCATACTAATCAATCGTGAAGAGATTCGCAATATCACGCTGGCCAAACTTCCCGCTAATTTTTATCTGAAACCTACTTTACATTGGCAACTATCCGCTCCCAAAAAATCTGACTATAAGGCAGAGCTAACTTATTTATGTGGTGGCATGAAATGGGATGCAACATACAATTGTGTTTGGAATCCCAAAACTAAAAAACTACAAATGAATTCATGGGTTACACTTAAAAATTACTCAGGAAAGTCATTTGAAGATGTGAAATTAAAACTAATTGCCGGAGACGTAAAGCGAGCTAGATACAGAGGTCAAATGATTTCTTCAGATGATTCATTCACCCGAAAAGCCTTAGCTGCACCCGAATTTTCAGAAAAGGAATTTCATGATTTTCATCTTTACACGTTGGATAAAAATATATCAATTGCCAATAAGCAAATCAAACAGCTTCAATTATTTCCATCTTTATTAATCAAGGCAAAACAAAAATATGAGTACATAACTCATTCAACCAAAATTGCCTCAATAATCTCTTTTACAAATTCGCAAAAATCGGGCTTAGGTTTAGCATTGCCCAAAGGTACTATGAAAATATATCAAAAGGATGATGATGACAATAATTTGGAATTTATTGGTGAAGATTTTATTGAGCACACTCCCATTGATGAAGAAATAGACATAACTACCGGAAACGCTTTTGACATAACCGGTAAAACAATTATAAAAAGTTCCAAAAAAATCAGTAATAAGATTCGAGAAAAAACCATCTCTGTTTTGCTGAGCAATAGCAGTAAGCAGGCAAAGACAATTGATGTAATTCATCATCTCTCGGGGAATTGGGAAATACTTTCACATAATTTGAATTATGAGAAAATTGATGCATATCGGATAAAGTTCCAAAAAAAATTGGCAGCGAACGAAAAATTTGAAATAATTTGGACAGAAAGATCAAAATATTAAAATAGATAAGGAGTAATAATGAAATTTGAATTAGCAAATATTCTAAAAATCCAAAAAGATCTTCAAAAAGATTTACCTTTGGAAGAAAATTTATCGAGAATTTTAAAAGATTTTGAGAAGAAAATTAAATTTCAAAGTTTAGGTATATTTCTCAAAGTACCAAGAACAGATCTCTACAGATTGAAGATCAGTAGAAACATCAGCCACAGTTTTGCTAAAAACACCATTTTCACACAGGCAGATCCGCTCTTGGAAGAATTATCTAAATTTGACCCGATAGAAAATATTGGTCTTGGATTTTTTAAGCTCGAATTTGATTACTCTCACCTTATTATCAATCCAATTTATTTCAAAGACAAACTATTTGGCTTCTTTTTTATAGACTTAGCTGACGGTAGTTTTTCGGAAGAAGAAATTATTCAAATGAATTTCTATACTTCACTAATTAGCATGATCGTGCAAATTCATCTTTTGGAGGAGGAAGTTCATCATCATAAAGGTTTGTATGATATTACCAAAGTTTATAATTACAAAACTTTCATTCACAGAACAGATGCATTGCTAGAATTAATGAAGCGTTATAACAGAGATTTTTGTATTGCAATTCTAACTATCGATAATTTCAATAACCTTGTTCGTTCGGTGGGAAAATATAAAATACATGAAATAATGCAGGAAATTGCTTACTGCATAAAAGGTAATCTTCGAAACACAGATATTATCGGTCAAATCCATGAAAACAGCTTTGCCATTGCCTTACCGGAAACTTCCAAAAAGAATACAGAAAATACGATTAAGCGCATTGATGAGAGACTAACTCAAACTATCGAAATAAATAAAATAACCCGAGGCTGGGGAATATGTGAATATGATGAAAAGAAAAATGATATCATCGCTCTCATAAAACATTCCGAAAATGCCGCATTCGAAGCTGTTCGTAAAGAAAAGAATATAGAAGTATATTAGTATTATCCTCTACATAAGCTCCAATTGATTTTTCCTATGTTCGTGGCATAATTTACAATTGTGATCTTTGCAATATTCAAAATAGATATTCAGCACTCCTTGTTGGAGTGCTGCTTTATTTTTGAAAACTTTCTTTTGGGAAGGTTGCATAAATTTCTGCATATGATTGATGATATAATTATGAGGAAGAGCATGATAAGAAGTATATATATTGTAGCTACTTTTCTTTAATTTTTCATAGCCGTTTTCTTCAGCAAATAGAATAATTAAAGGCAAAATGATATTGAATAAGATTGTATCAATCCTAGTTTTCCCCATCAAATAACGCTCCGGCAAAAGCTCATTTTTACTCCTAAAAAAGTCATACAACCTTCGATAAAATTCTTTCATCTCTATTTTACTTTCACTAAAGGAAAAAATTCTGACAACTTGGTTAAACAGCGAATTAGAAGCTGCTTCCCAAATAATATCAATTATCTGTATTATCCTAATTACAGGATGATTTACCGGACGAATGCGAAATAATACCCAATCTATCAAAATTTTTTCTGAGCAGAAATCTTGTGTGGAATAAAGATGTATCCATTTATGAATTATCGCTTTGGGAAATGTACTTGGTATATGCTCAATTAGATTACTGCTACAAATAAAAAGTGAAATTAATTGTTCCTTTGTCATACCATTCTCACGATATTTCTTTATCATCGGAAACGAAATTTTCCTAGCTAATTGAAGCATTTGGAACTTGTTTTTACTATACCCCAAAGCTTCAAATATCCCCATATAGATTAGTTGATCAAAATCGGACATTACTAATTCGGCCGAAAATCTCTTTATTTTTCTTTCTAATCTTCTTATGCCATTATCCAAAAGAAGTTTTTCAGTAACTTCAGAAGAAAGAGCAGCAAAATATCCGCAGAATTCATCTTTTACTTCAAATTTACTTTTTCCATATTTCTTAATCAATTTACTTATATCACGATCTAGATATTTACTCAGTTCGAGGATTTCGATCAATTTTCCGGATTCATCAATGGTGAATTTTTCATTTGTTTTATTTTGATATACCACATGTAAAGCAACATTATTAAAATTCTTATCTTCATGATGCTTATGAGCGATCCAATCATAGGATTTAAGATGAATTTCAATATCTCCGCGAAAGACTTCATTATCCAATAATATTATTGCATCTTTAAAATCAGGCCCACTAGCAGTATTCCATCGCCCTTGAAATAATATCTTTAAATTTTTCTCAGAAACAGTTTTAAGATTTGAATTCAGATGCTGTGCATCCCATATATGATAGATAAATTTTTCCGAAATTTCCATTATGCCCCCCATAGTTGGAATAATGAATTAAAATTTTCATTCTTTTTGTAAAGAGATTTAAGCGAGGAAAAAAAATATGATCAATTAAGATTCCTTCCTCTCGCACCGCCCCTCTAAGATTCAGCTTTTACGAATCAGCTACGAATCGGCTTTTCGCAGAAAAACGATTTCGATCAAAACGATTTCGACAAAAACGAGATCTATCGCAGAAAAACGATATCTATGAGGAGAGGGAGATTTCGCCCTTCTCCTTGCAGGAAAAGGGGTTAGGGGATGAGGTTTTTAATTGAATGTTTAAACATTATCAATTATGCAGAACTCATATACCGTTTAATATTTGGAGGTAAAATAAAAAGGGAATAGTTTCCTACTCCCTTTTATCTAAATTGCGTTTAGCTTTAAATTAATTTTGCATTATCGATTAATCTAATTTTACCTACAAAGACGGCCAGCAATATCCGGCAACCGGAATAAGCTTTTTCAGTAGTTTTTAATGTAGTATGATCGACAATTTCGATGTAATCCGGAACAGCATTACTATCATTTATCAGCTCTGTAATTTTCTTTATTATTACGGTAGCGTCTGTAATTCCTTCATCAAATAATTTCTGCGCCAATTTTAGTGCTTTATTTAAACAAAGTGCTTTTTCTCGATCTTCAGTTTTTATGTTTTTATTTCGAGAGCTCATCGCCAAACCATCATCCTCGCGAACAATTGAGCACTCCCTAATTTCAGTTTTAAAATTTAAGTCTCTTACCATCTGCTTTAATACTGTTACTTGCTGAAAATCTTTCTCTCCCATATACATGTAATCCGGGTTAACAATATTCATCAGCTTACTCACAATGGTTGTAACACCTCTAAAATGAGTTGGACGTGATTTCCCACAAAGCATTTCCGTAATTTCATCAACCATAACCCAGGTTTTATAACCATCAGGATACATTTCCGAATTACTGGGAAAAAAAACGTAATCAACCTCCAAATCAGATAACAACTTGAGATCTTTCTCAAAATCTCTTGGATATGTATTAAGATCTTCATTTGGAGAAAATTGAGTAGGATTTACATAAATGCTTACAACTACAATATCACACTCTTTTTTGGCAGCTTTCACCAAGCTAAGATGCCCTTGATGCAGATAGCCCATTGTTGGCACAAAACCTATTGTTTCATTCCAACTCTTGCCAATCTCCTGCATTTGGGAAATTTTTTCAATAATTTGCAGATTACTCATGATTGTAGAATTCTAAATTTTCATCATCTTCTATAACGATTACAGTTGGTTGATGATTTTCGATCTCTTCCGGTGTCATTCTGGCATAATTACAGATTATCACCTTATCTCCCAAACTCACCATTCTAGCAGCAGCACCATTTACTCCGATAACCCCCGAACCCGGCTCTCCTTCTATAACATAAGTAGAAAATCTGTTGCCATTGCTAATATTATAAATATCCACTTTTTCATTCACAAGCATTCCAGATGCTTCCAATAACAATTTATCTACTGTTATACTTCCTACATAATTCAAATCTCTTTCTGTAATAGTTACTCTATGTAGTTTTGACAAAAGCATTAATCTTTGCATTTTTACCTCTTCCAAAATGATTTTTTCTAAATTTTTTTGATGTCAGTTATTTGTAAACAAATTTGTAAGTTGTTTGATAAATAAATCAGTGCTTACTCTATTCATGCCAGTTAATTGCAGTGTATTTACCTTTTTCTTCATCAACAAAATTTAGCAAAATTAAACCAAGGGCAAAAAAAACAGTAACCGATAAAATAGCCCATTTCTGTTCACCGGTAATTCTTGAAATTTCTCCATAAATCAGGGGGCCGAAGATTGAAGCAATGCGACCGGTAACAGCATAAAATCCAAAAAATTCTGTCATTTTACTATCTGGCGTGAGCAATGCTAACATGGTTCTACTGGTAGATTGACTAGCTCCAATTACAGTTCCCGCCAATGCACCCACAAAATAATATTGTTTAATTGACGAACTAAAGAAAGCAGCCAAAACAACAAAAATCCAAATAAATAGAGAAACTGAGATAGTCTTTTTGGCCCCGATTTTATCTGTGATAAATCCAAATAAAAAAGAGCCAATTACAGATGTTAAATTTGCAATAATGAAATAGATGATTAATTGTTTTTGATCCATGCCAAAGCGAACTGAACCATAAATTGCCGCAAAACTGATAACAATAATTATCCCATCATTGTAGACAAGATAGCTTAAGATAAATTTAATTAACTCTTTAAAGTCCTTCATATGTCGGGCAGTAGTCATTATTCTATGATATGCTGTTTTAAAATAATTTGTCCGCTTGGAAGGTTTTCTTACCTCACGTAATAGAATAAATGTAAAGAGAGCAAAAACGCCAAAAAACAGTGCAACTACCGGAAATACCAAACGTGTTTGATTGTTGTGAACTAAAGGCAAGATCATTATTAATGAAATCAAGCCACCAACATAGCCAACTCCCCAACCCAATCCGGAAATTTTTCCCATATTTTCACGTGAAGCAACATCAGGTAATAAGGCATTATAAAAAACATTCCCACTATTAAAACCAAAATTGGCGATGATGAAAAACAGCATTCCTAAAAAGACATCACCAGCTTTAACAAAATATAATAGAGCTGTAAAAATTACAGTTAAATAACAATTTATAAAAAGAAACTTCTTCTTGGAACGTGAATAATCTGCAATTGCTCCAAAGATAGGTGCTGAAAGTGCCACAAACAACATCGAAATGCTCACAGCTCTTCCCCACAAAGCAGTCCCTAATTCACCTTTATTAACCACTACATTTCGAAAATAAACACTATAAACAACTGTTACGATGATGGTAGTAAATGATGAATTGGCAAAGTCATACATCAGCCAACCCAAGATATTTTTAGTACTATTTTTCATTTAGCAAATTTTCCAAGTCTATTCTTTCCAAATTAAATTTTTCATAAAGTTCAATATTTGGTGTGGCAATAAATATCTGATGTTCCTCTCCCAATAAATCCATGATTCTCTGTGCTCGGCCACGATCAAGATCAGCTAGAACATCATCAAATATCAGAATTGGTGCTTCCGAATCTTTCCGTTTAATGATATCCGCTTGAACCAATCTTGCAGTAATAACTAGCGATCGCTTCTGCCCCTGTGAACCAAAATTCCTAGCAATATTATTATCTATTTTAAAAATTATATCATCTAAATGTGGCCCTGCAAGTGTTCTTTGCAATCTCATCTCATCCGACTCAATACGTTCTAAATGGTTTGCAAAAGAATTACTAAATTCCTCAAATTCGCTAGTAGGGAAGGAATGTTTATATTCAACATCAAGATTTTCTCTTTTACCACTAACAAAAAAATATTTTTCGGAAAGCCCGGGAATAAATTCTTTTAAATATTTTTTACGACTTATTATTATGCGCGTTCCAATTTCAATAAACTTCGTATCCCAACTTATTTTCTCATTTCTAGAAAAATCTGATTTTAATAAAGCATTTCTTTGCTTTAAGATACGGTGATACAATCTTAAATCTTCAAGATACTTGTATGATGATTGAGAGATGGCAAGATCGATAAATTTGCGACGATTAGTGGGACCTCCACTAATTAAATTTATATCCTCAGGGGAAAAATAGACAACCTTCACATATTGATATAGCTCACTTATTTTTGAAATTTTTGTTCCATCAATTTTAATGAGCTTTTTATGGTCATCATTGGCAGCTGTAATTATGTTCTCGAGGTGGTTAAATGAAAATTTAGCTGAGATGCGAAAAAATGCTTTTGAGAAATTTATTAACTCTGAATCAGATGCAGAGCGTATTGATTTCCCAAAAGCACAATATGAAATAGCTTCAAGTAAATTTGTCTTTCCGGTGCCGTTTTTTCCAAAAAAAATCGCACCGCCAGGTTCGAAATTTTTCTCGAACTTATGAATATTTCTAAAATCTATAATCTCTAATTTTGATACACGCAATTATTTTAACCGAAGAGGCATAAGAAGGAATCTTGCCAGATAGTCTTCTTTGTTTTTAGAATCATTTATGCAATTGAAAAACAAAGCAGGTTCATTTGATTTCCCCAATCTTATTTCAACTTCATCAGTTTCAATAACATTCAATATCTGGTTTAGATATCTATAGTTAAATGCAACAACTAAAGGCTCGCCAGCATATTTAAATTCTTCGATCTTTTCACTAGCTTCACCTTCTTCACGCTTGGCAGAATCGATTGATAAAACATCTTTTGTGAGATCAAATTTAATTTTAAGTGTTTCTTCGGAAGCTAAAAGAGATACACGCTTCACAGCATTTTTAAGAGTTAATTTATTTATAGTTAATATATTCTCATTATTTGTAGGAATTGCTTTTGTATAATCAGGGAAGCGACCTTCTATGATATGGCTGAAAATAGTATAATTTCCATAAGAGAACATGACGCGATTGGATTCAATGATAACAGAGATATTTGGGATATCATTCGAAATTACTTTATCTAAAAATAAAAGGCCTTTTGTTGGTATAATTTGTTCAATAGAATCTGGGATATCAATATGATTATTTATTTTAAATTCAGCAATTTTCTTGCCATCAGTAGCAACCATTAATTGTTCATTATCATTTAATTTCCAGAATATTCCGGTAAAAATTGGTCGATTAATTTCCGATGATACTGCAAAATGTGTATTTTCAATCATTTTTTTAAA
>DAOWES010000023.1 GCA_030638385.1 Candidatus Cloacimonadota bacterium
AGATAACGATCTTACTATATGTGGTTTAGTTAGTTTTTAGTTGGCTCATCGTTTATCAGTATTTTTCCGGTCATCTCTTCAGGGATTTGCAGATTCATCATTGATAAAATAGTGGGAGCTATATCGGCTAATGTTCCATCTTTAAGGGAGATTGGCTTTTGGCAAGAGATAGCAATCGGGACAGTATTAAGGCTATGCGCAGTAAATACATTGTTATTTTCATCGAGCATTTTTTCTGCATTTCCATGGTCTGCTGTGAGTAAAATATTCACATTATTTTGCTTGGCAGCAATTACAATCTCTCCTAAACAAGCATCAATTGTTTCAACTGCTTTTATGGCAGCTTCCATGATTCCGGTATGGCCCACCATGTCGCAATTAGCAAAATTAGTGATAATCAAATCATGTTTATTTGAATTTAAAGCATTTACCAATTGATCTTTAACTTCGATAGCACTCATCTCCGGTTTAAGATCGTAAGTTGCTACAGATGGGGAAGGAATGAGGATGCGTTCTTCATTTGGGAAAGGTTCTTCCGATCCACCATTAAAGAAGAATGTTACGTGAGCATATTTTTCTGTTTCAGCTAAGCGTAATTGTTTCAAATTATTGTTTGAGATAACTTCACCTAGGATATTAGTTAGTTTGGGAGAACGAAAAGCAGCTTCAGCCCAATTATTAAATTTAACAGCATACTCACTGAAAGTTACAAATTTCAGATTTGAATATTTATTTACTTCAAATTCGCTAAAATCCGGTTCTATAAAGCAACGAGTTATTTCGCGAGCTCGATCTGAGCGGAAATTGAAAAATATTATCGAATCATTTTCTGATACGGAGGCAATTGGCAGATTGTTTTCAGTAATTACTGTTGGTTCGATAAATTCATCTGTGATATTATTTTCATAGCTTGCTTTTATGGCAGGAATTGCCTTTGAAGCTCTTTTCCCTTCGCTATTTGCAATCGCATCATAAGCACGTTTCACTCTATCCCAACGATTATCTCGATCCATCGCATAATAACGCCCGGAAATAGTGGCAATTTTGCCGATACCAATTTCTTTTGCTTTTTCCTCAAATTCCTGAATGAAATTGATGCCGGAGCTTGGAAGTGTATCTCTTCCATCCATAAATGCATGATAATATACTTCTTCTAAATTTGCTTGTTTTGCTAACTTTAATAGTTCCCAAAGATGTTTGTCGTTGCTGTGAACATTTCCATCGGATAGTAAGCCAAACAGGTGTAATTTGCTATTGTGTTTCTTTGAATGTTCAATGGCGTTGTTAAGAGCATTATTATGAAAAAAATCACCCTCGGAAATGCTTTGGGTAATCATTGTGTTCAGCTGAGACACTATTCGGCCCGCTCCGATATTTAAGTGTCCTACTTCGGAATTCCCCATAACTCCTTTTGCTAAGCCAACTGCCATTCCTGATGTTTCAAGTTGAGCTACCGCATTTGAAGCAAAGAAGTTATCTATGTTTGGAGTGTTTGCTTGCTTTATCGCATTTCCTATTTTAGAAGGATTGTTCCCAAAACCATCCAAGATAAGTAAGAGCGTTTTATTTATTTTATTATTATTCACGATTTCTCCATGTAAATTTATTTGATGCCACTTGAAACAATGCTAACTTTTTGTAAATGAAAAGATAACGGTAAATTTATTTTATTTTCTGAGTGAGCTTTAAGTTCCTGTGATAGGTCAATTTTTGTTAATTCTTATCGAGGAATTTCCAATATTTGCTTTCATGAAGCTCTTAATAGATGTTTGTTTATTTCTTTTCTTATGAGATTAATTGGCTCAGTGCTTATTTCGGAATATATTATTTCTTGCATTTTATTTAGCTGTGAATCTGTTTGCATAAAGATCTCAAATGAAGTAAGTTTAAAGGATGAAAATGATAGATTATTTTAATGGTAACTATTCCGAGCAAAGCAGTAAATGGGATTTCAATCAAATGAATTGGAATGCTGGTTTCTTTACAACTTTCAAATGCGTTAATTCAAAGATTATCGATCTTGATCTGCATTTGAAGCGTTTGGCGTTTTCTCTAAAGGAAAATAAATTGGAATTTCCTCAAAGAGAATATAGTAAAATTTTGGAGAATCTTCTAAACATGAATAATCTGCAGGATGCCAGGTTTAAGCTGATGATCTTTAGGCATGACAATGAATTAAATATTTGGCTACAGTGCTTGCCGTTAACTATAAACATGCAGCCAAAAGTATTGCAGGTTTATCCGATTATACGCAAAGATGAAGATAAATATCGATTTAAATCTATAAATTACGATAAAAATATAAGTTTGAATAAGGAAGCAAAACGAAGGGGATTTGATGATTTTTTGTTTATTGATGGAAAGATGAGAGTTTTGGAAACAACTTTTTGTAATATCTTTTTAGCAACAGAAAACGAGATTTGCACACCACTTTCCAGCTTGCCAATTTTGCCCGGAACTGTGCGTCATAAGATTTTGGAGCAAAGGCAGTTTGGCGTTCATCAAGTTAGTGAAAAGGAAATTTATTTAGAAGATCTTTCAAATTATTGCTATGCTTTTGTGACAAATGCAATCCACGATCTGGTCGTTGTGAAGCAGATAGGTGAGGTGATTTTTGAAGATTCATCTTCGCTGATTGTGAAGATATTAAATCAGTGTCAGGAAAAAGAGGTTTAGACAAGAGATTAACACAGATCAATAAACAGGGAAATTATCTTGTCAAAATCTAGTGTAAATCAGTGTCAGGAAAGAAAG
>DAOWES010000198.1 GCA_030638385.1 Candidatus Cloacimonadota bacterium
ACCGATGGTAAAATCACCACCATCTTTCAATACATTCCGATTGAACTCAGAACTAATAATATTTTCCTGGTCACTGATTTGAATTTTCATTGCCGATTCACAACTTACAATAAATATTAAAACTGTAAGCATAATAAAATAAGTTAGTTTTTTCAATTTCCCTCCTGTTTTTTGTTTTCAAAGTTCTTTTTTTTAAAATCAAATTTTATATGAAAAATAGAATTTATTACGGTTCAATGTTTGTATCCCCATCCAAAAATTTGTAATAATTCCCAAATAGGTAGAATTACCGAACTTTTTCAATTTTATGATACTAACATCTGTATACCACGAACACAAAAAAAGTTCGTAACGGAATGAGTCAAATAGTGTTGGGTGGCACGTAATGTTTGGCAACTGCCACGCCCTTTTTTTCGGGCGTGCAGCTGCTTGTTAGCAGGAGTAATCTCAAGATAATCATTCTAAACTTTCAAAAAAAATGCAATTTAGTGACAACAAATCTGATGTTTTAGTAATTAAAAATTTCATCAGAAGTTACCTCTTTTACATCTCCGTATTTTTTTAGAATTTCGAAATCTATCATTTCTTTTTTTCCAATCACAACAAAATCAAATTTTTTATTTGCGATATGATTATTAAAGAAAATTTCAAAATCTTCGAAAGTCATTGATTTGATTTTATTGTAAACAACTTCATCAATATTATAGTCAATTCCGAGTTTTTGATTATCCAAATAAGCCCAAAAGATATTTGACTTTGTTACTCTTTTAGATTCTATTTCTCTTAAAATTGCTTTGCGCGTATTTTCAAATTGATTTTTTGCATCCGGGATTTTATTTAAGATATCGGTCATTGCTTGTAATGCATCTCCCATTTTATCCGGCTGTGTAGTCATCGAGGCATATAAATAATGCGATTTATCTTTTTCACTCGGAGTAGTAAAATAAGAATATGCGGAATAAACTAAACCTTTGCTTTCTCTTAATTCCTCCACAACAATTGATGATAATCCTAAACCATAAAATTCATTAAACATTCTGATATACGGATAATATTCTTCGTTAAATTTTTCATCTTTTGAAATTAAAGTTATATTGCTTTGAATCATATCATAATCCAAAAAATATACTTTATTTGAATTTTCTAATTCAGTAAAATTTTTCTCTTCCGGTAATTCTTTTAAGATTTTTGAAGGATTATAAATAGAATTTACTAATTGATATGCTTCATCAAATCCTTTTGGCCCATAGTAAAGGATATAATGCTTATAATCTAAAATTTGATTAATCAGTTTAATCATTTTAGAAGAATCAATATTTTCCAATTCTTTATTAGTAATGCAGTATCTTAAAGGGTTATCTTTTCCGTATATTGATAAATAGTTCAAATTATATTCAATTTGCCATTTATTAAGTTTTTCATTGGATCGCTCTTTTTTTAATGTTCCAATATAGTTATCAAATGATTCTTTATCGACTTTTGCAGTTTTTAAATTTTCAATAAAAAGAATAAGAGCTTTTTCAAAATTTTTGTTTAATCCTGATAAGTCAATATATGAACGATTACCGGAAGCATATACTCCCGTATAAACACCGAGTTTAAAATATTCTTCAGCTAATTCTTCAGCAGAATAATTTTCGCTTCCGGCATATTGGAAGTAATTAACTGCAAGTTCTAACTCTTTTATATTGAATTGTCCCATATCCAAAATAAAATTAATTGATGTTAATTCATTATTTTTGTTTTGAATATAATTAAACTCTACTCCATCTATTTTTGAGGTTTTAATTTTTTCTTTGTAATTTACAAATTCCGGTTTTAACCTTGTTTCCGGCAAATCACTAAACTCCTTACAAAATTGTGATGCTTTGTCTCTGTCATTAACAAGTGGAGTAATTTCAGGTTTATCAACCATAACATTATTTTGATTTTCGCCCTTTCTTTTGTAAACGGTAACATAATTATCTTTGAAAGTTTTATTAGCATAATCAACTATCTGTTGCTTTGTTATTTTTTCCATTTTATCGAGACGGGAAACTTCATCTGACCAATCAACACCAAGAGTAAATGCATTTAAAATCGAATAGGTATAGTAATTGTATTCAATTTGACGAAGTCTGAATAATTTATTATAATTTATTATAGCTTCCTGTAACCAGTCGTCGAATTCCCCCTTTTTGATTTTTTCAAGTTCGAATAATAACAATTTTTCGACTTCTTCAAGACTTTGACCTTCCAGCGGATTTCCCTTAAGTGTAAATGAACCATAATCTTTATTTATCATATTGTAAGCATATGCTTTCAAAACTTTCTGACTTTTTACTAAATTAATATCAATTAGTCCGGCCTGACGGTTAAACAAAATCATTCCAATTAGTTCGGCTATGATATTTTCCTCATTATCAGCACCTTCAGTTCTAAAACCGATTTGAATAAATTCTGCTTCAGGTCCGTAAATATCTGCTTTTATCGGTTTTGTAATCGCTTTTTCTTCGGGGAATGTCGGATGGGTTAATTCGTTATTTTTTCTGAGATCTCCAAAATATTTATCAATCTTAACAATTGTGTCATCCGGATTTAAATCTCCGGTCATTATTATTGCCATATTATTTGCCACATAATATTTATTCCAATAATTATGAATATTGACCATTGACGGGTTCTTTAGATGTTCCGCTTTACCAAGTGTTGTTTGTGTTCCGTATGGGTGGGTTGGGAAAAGCAATTTATTAAATTTATAATAAGCCTGATGAGAATCACTTGATTGACTTGTATTAAACTCTTCGTAAACAGTTTCCAGTTCAGTATGAAATAATCTTAGAACAAGTTTACTGAATCTTTCACTTTCCAGTGTAAGCCACTTATCTATTTGATTTGAAGGAATTGTATTTATATAAACTGTTTTTTCATTGCTTGTAAATGCGTTTGTTCTTTTTGCTCCGATTGATGAAACCATCTTTTGGTATTCTTGGAAAACTGCATACTTTGAAGCTTCCTGCGATAAGCTGTCAATTACAGCATAGATTTTCTTTTTTTCAGCTTCATTTGTCGTTGCCTTGTGTTTTTCAAATTCATCTGAGATCTTTTTTAATAATTTATCCTCCTCCTTCCAATTTACAGTTCCGTATTTGTCGGTTCCTTTAAACATTAAATGCTCTAAATAGTGAGCTAAACCGGTTGTTTCCTGCGGATCATAAGTTGATCCTGCTTTTACGGCAATCATAGTTGAGATTTCAGGTTTTTCTTTGCTCTCGGATAAAAATACTTTTAGACCATTTTCCAGTTGATATTCTCTTACATTGAACGGATCACCGACAACGGTTTTATATTCGTAACCGTTTTTGTCTTTGCTTGTCTTTACTTCAAAACTTTTTTGAGTGCAAGATAATATTGCAATCAATATGACTGTTAATAAAATCATTCCTTTTTTCATAATTCAGACTCCCTCTTTATTTTTTCTATGAATTGTCGCATAATGTTCTGCGTGTGCTACGGAATCGGTACGACTCAAACCCCAACCAACCAGACCTACCGCTGACACACTTGTTAGTGGCTATTTATTGTATATCTGATTTGATATATTTTTCAATAAATTCATTAGATAAGTGATTTGCCGCTTCCCCAATTACTAACAGTTGTCTTTCTACAGCATAACGTCTCATTTTATCATTATCAAATTGATGAATTGTAAGATATCTTTAACAAGCTTCAGAAATATCCCATAAATAAGCTTTATCTTTTTCGTTAAGAAGCATAAATCTTCCTCGCAGATTTGAGAATTTCTTTTCGACGGTAAGGATTCTTTAAGCTTTCCTTCTCAACTAAATCAATAGATCTATTAAGAATATCTCTGAATTTATCACGTAATTCACAAAATTCAAAATAGGAATAATGAACATCCTTTTTAAACGAAATCAGAATATCAATATCACTTTTATCATTAAAGTCATTATGTAATACAGAATCAAATAAATACAATTCCTCTACTTTAACGTTTTGCGCCAATTTAATTAATAAATCTTCATTAATCTCAATCATTGGAAATTTCATATTTATTCCTCCTACTAATAAGTTTATTTTTTAGTTACTAGTAAAATTAAACTAATATTTGATTTGAACATAAATAAATTTTAATACTTCGCTGACAATATTTTTTATATTACCTAGCATGAAAAAAAATCAACTATTAAACTGCTTCAATTTCATTAATCGTTTTTTTTAATATAAATATCATTTTTTAAGTTTAGGTATTAATGCAATAGAATAAAAATAATGATATTTCAGTGAAGCTTCGATAAAATTGCCTGTAATGGTCGGACTATGCCACGCTACTGTGCGGAGTGGTATGTTAAGCCCATTTCTTCAAATTGCTCTATTTTTCTTAAAGTTCTCAGCTTGTTCCAATTGTGCTTCGGTGAATTTCACTTCAATACCTCCCAATACCCGCCAAGCTTAGGCCCTTTCCTTTCAATTATACCTGCCTGCTTAAGCTTTTGTAGATAATTTTCTACAGTTCTTGATGTTTTATTTATCTCTTTGCCAATCTGTTCTGCAGTATAATCAGGATTTTTACTTATTACATCAAATGCAGATGAAATATTCTTTCCGAATTCTTTCCGAATTCTTTCCGAAATGGTTCCGAATTTTTTCTGAATTTCTTCAATAACTGATTCAGATGCAGGGAATGTCATCCTTAAAAAATTATCTGAAAAGAGGAAACACTCTTTATCGTAAAAAGTTAAAATACGGGGGACACCAGAACCTAATTGTTCTACCATCTCAAGGTCTTTATAAATCCGCATCAACTCTTTATTTCTAGGGACTGAATATCCTTGAAAAAACTCTTCCCGGTTTAGCCCACCAGGTAAACCACCATTGGAAGTTATCTCTATTCGATCTGTAAAAATCTCAAATTTTGGTAATAGTTCTGTCGTGTAATCATTGTGAACAAATGCATTTAATACAGCTTCTTTCAAGGCAATTGCACTCCACAACCTTTGTGTTTTACGCTCACCGTAGGTAATCTGCGTTTTGGTTTTATTCTCAATTTTTAATCTAGCTAATATATTTTTTGTTGCTTTTATAAGAGAGCAATTGCCATACTCTTCATTCTCTATTAAATCAGCTCGTGTCGTTCCACTATACTTCGCCAGTTTAACCGAAGTATTATTAGTATCTGACATTAAATATGCCACATAATTCAACTTTTCATCTTCCGTTAATAATTCAAGATTATGGGCAAACTGATCGTTTAGAGGTGTTCCTTTTGCTTCATAATAAATTTTCAGTTGCTCAAAAAGTAGATCCTGATGGTTAGACTTTATTTTACCTATGGAATTGCGTGTGCGCTTGGAAAATAAATCATCTATCATCCTTTGGGGCATTGGCTCTGATGCTGTTCCGATACGAATAAAACAACCTCTTTCAGACATGCCAAATCGCTTTTTGAAATAAGGTTTTTCGGAACCACTTGCAATTATAATTTTAATAATGTTTCTATTCTCTCTTATTTCTGAACTTACATCAAACAAACCCATACAAGATGGCATAATATTATTCTTAATACGATCTTTTATTTTGAGCATATCACCATCTAAATCCGTTACACCATAAGTCCTACCGGTTTTGTCAATTCCTATATAAATAATGCCACCCTCATGATAATTTAGAAAAGCAATAACTTCTTTCTCTAAAGTCATATCCCTGGTGAGCTCTCGTTTATATTCTATTCGGTTAGTTTCACTCATTTTTCTTACCTTAAAAGATTAAATCTTCTTCAATTAATACTTCCCTGTCTGCCGTGCTGGCACAGGTAGAACTATCATCTCTGGAAATTGAGCACTCCTCTAAAATGAGGAATTCCTTCCTGATCAAATAGATCAATAAAAGCTTGTTCTAATTTTGCTTCTGTAAATTTCATAATATTGCCTTTTTACTATAACAATTGTTAGAAATCTTCATAATAATCGTAATTTTCTTGTTCACACT
>DAOWES010000121.1 GCA_030638385.1 Candidatus Cloacimonadota bacterium
CAATAGAAACTCCTTTCTTGAAGACCTGCTCATGTTTTTTGGCGATCAGGTCTCCAAGCATCCGAAAAGGGCGATTACCGGAGTGATTATTTTTGCAGCATTATCTTCGATTGGAATATTTTCCATAGTTGTGGATACAGATCCCAAAAATTATTTCCTACATAACCACCCTGTTGTGTACGCAACTAACCTGGTCAATCGGAATTTAGGCGGTTCGCAGAATCTTTCTTTAGTTTATAAAGGAGAGGTCAAAGATTCGCGTATGATGCATAAGATCAATTCTATGGAGCAAACTCTTCAGGAATTCTCGGAAGTAGGGAACACAACATCTGTGGCAAGAGTTATACGGCAAATGAGCCGTGCTTTGAACGATCCTGATGAAGTTGGTTATGATCGTATTCCGGACGCAGAAAATGCGGTTGCACAATATTTTGAATTATATGCGATGAGTGGTGATGCGGAAGACTTTGAAAAGCTGGTGGATTTCCCTTATGAGCACGCTGTTATCACGGCACGAATAAACACAACAAGCACTGCAAAACTTAGTAAGGTTGTGAATAAGATCAATAATATGACAAAAAATGATCCGGATATTCTTCTTATTGGTGGATTCGGACTTGTGCTTTCAGACTTGGCGAAACTTATCATAAATGGGCAATTTCTCACTTTTTGTTTGGCAGTCATCATTGTTGCACTACTAATAATGATCTCCTTCAGATCAATTATAGCAGGGCTTATTTCTGCAATTCCTCTTATTCTCTCGATGGCAATTCTATTCGGATTAATGGGGCTTTTCGGTATCGAGCTCAATATGGTAACAGCATTGCTTTCTTCGATTATGATTGGAGTGGGCATCGATTATACAATTCACTTTCTCTGGCGATACAAGGAAGAAAGACAAAACGGTCTTTTGGCAGAAGATGCGGTTAGAAAGACATTAACAACTACCGGACGAGGAATTATTTTTAATGCATTTTCCGTTATCATCGGATTTATTGCACTTCTGTTTTCCAGCTTCCTGCCGGTAAAATTCTTCGGATTTTTAGTTGTAGTTTCCATTTTTTCGTGTCTGATAGGTGCTTTGGTAGGTATTCCTGCATTATGCATCCTACTAAAACCAAAATTTCTCGAACCGAAATAGGATAATTAATTCATAATTATGAATTATGAATTGTGAATTATGAATTATTAATGATAATAAAATTTGGGACATTGTTTTAAATAAGCATACGAGGAGAAAGGTAATGAGAAGAATTAAAGCTTTATCAATTGTTGTTTCTATTTTTCTAATGTGTTCAATTCTTACTGCACAGGAAAATCTCACAGCAAAACAAATTGCCGAGAAGTCTTTTGAAGCAACGAAACTAGCAGGTTCAGAAGCAGTTTCCACGATGACCATAATCGACAGTAAAGGGCGAAAAAGAGTGAGGAAAATCGCGCAGGTTACAAAACTTTATAATAATGGTGATACCGAAAAAAAGCTAATTCGTTTTCTATCTCCGGCAGATGTGAAAGGAACCGGCTTGCTAACTTTTGATTACAAAGAGAAAGACGATGATATGTGGCTTTATATGCCGGCACTTCGAAAAACAAGACGTATAATAAGTAGTGAGAAATCGAAAAGTTTTATGGGTTCTGAATTTTCTTATGCAGATGTCACTCCGCCAACATTGGATAATTTCAATTACAAAAAATCAGCTGAAGAAGAAGTGAACGGCATCATTTGCTGGAAAATTGAGATGATCCCAATAGATGATGATATTGCGGATGAAAATGGTTTTTCAAAGAAAATATCCTTTATCGGGAAAGAAGATTTTGTCATCAGAAAGGCCATCTATTATGATTTTGACGAAGAGCTGCTTAAAGTACTCGAAGTGAAGGAAATAAAAGAATTAGATAAAAAGAATCATAAATATCGTCCAACTTATATGATTATGGAAAATAAGCAGAACGGTAGAAAATCTATTTTGAAAGTGGATGAAATCGAGTTCAATCCGAATATCAAAGATGATTATTTTACTACGAGGTATTTAGAGAGAGAATAAAAAGATTCAAAAAAAAACTAAGTTGAATAACATATATCCCTCATCCGACTGTTCTTATGGATGAGGGAAGGTTAAGAAGAGCAACAAATATTTAAAAATATAATTCCTATTATTTGCTATTGCTAATTACTAACAATCTTATTTCAAATGCCATAATATTTGATCGCGTCAAATAAAATAACTATCTTACAAATAGAACCTTACAATTACATTTAACATACTATTTAAAAAATAATTGACATTAAAATGTTCAATTAAAAATTCGAGGATGAGAAAATCTAGAACTCAAGCTCAGAGGAGAAGCAAATTTTATGCTGCAGAACAAAAAAGAGATCGATATAATAATCAATAAATATGCTGGGAAAAAAGGGGCATTAATTCCATTATTGCAAGAGGTTCAAAAGAGAAACAAATACCTTTCAAAAAATGTCATGTGTTATGTCTCGGAAATCACAGGAATTAATTTGGCTGAAATCTATGGAGTGGCGACGTTTTATTCGATGTTCAGATTGAAGCCACAAGGTGAACATATCATTCGAGTTTGCAGAGGAACAGCCTGTCATGTTTCAGCCGCTGGCGCACTTTCTGATTCGATTCGTGAGCAACTAAAACTTATAGGCGATGAAGATACAACCAAAGATGGCAATTTTACATTGGTGGAAGTAGCATGTTTGGGATGCTGTAGTTTAGCACCGGTGATAATGATAGATGAAGATACGTATGGAAAACTAACTCCCGATTCA
>DAOWES010000001.1 GCA_030638385.1 Candidatus Cloacimonadota bacterium
ATTTGTATAATACAGATTAATCCTAAACCGTCATTCTGGCTGATGTAAAATTGCGTCATTCTGAGGCTTCTTACAGAGGCAGACTCTAAACGAAGGACAAGCAAATACTTATGTCGTTTTCCTCTTACTCTTCGTTTAGAGAGAAGTAGGAAGACTCCTCAGAGTGACGATTATTTCGTCATCCTGGGGCTTCTTACAAAGGCAGACTCTAAACGAAGGACAAGCAAATATTTATGTCGTTTTCCTCTTACTCTTCGTTTAGAGAAAAGCAGGATGACTCCTCAGAGTGACGATTATTTCGTCATCCTGAGGCTTCTTACAAAGGCAGACTTTAAACGAAGGATAAGTTTCATTGAGGAATTCTCTCAATCTTTCCCCCGAAATATCAATACTAGGATTGTCGGAAATTCCTGAAAATACCTAAAAAGGGTGAATAATTTTGAAAAAAATTATTCACCCTTTTTTTATGCTCTTTGTGCCGAAATATTTATCTTCTCAATTACACAAACTCACATTTTTGCAGGTGATATTTCATTATCTCAGCGTTATGCTTTTTGGCATTTGGCAAAATTTGCTCAAAAGCATCCCAATATGTTTGACTGTGATTTTTAACCTTTGTATGTAAGAGCTCATGCAGTAATATGTAATCTTGCAAATGTTTCGGGAGTAGATATATTTGAAGATTCAAACTAATATTGTTCTTTGTTGAACAGCTTCCCCAACGCGTTTTTTGATTTCGAAAAGTTACTCGATTGAAGTTGAAATTATGTATTAACGCTAATTCTTCTAAACGATTCGTGAGAAAATTTGTCGTAATTTTTAAATTGATTTTTTTAACATTTAAATCCTGCTGCTCTTGTTGTTGCTTTTCGTAGTCTCTCATTTTTTCTAAGGCCGAAATTATTGCACTTTTATGCTGCAGAATAAAATTTTCCACTTGCGTTAGCTTTATATGAAATGGGAAAGATACGCGAATTCCTTGAAATGGCTTGATGCTTAATTTTATTTTTTTATTTCTGCTATCTCGAACAAATATAATATTTCCTACTCCGCTCATTTGTTTGGTGAATTCTTTTCTCATTTTACTCTACAACTATTCCTTTTAATTATTTGTTATTAATCCATTTATCGATGATCTTAGCTTGGCCATTTTTACTGTTTTGAAGATTTTCACCCGGACTTTAACCATGCTATTTCCTCATCGCTTAATTTTATAGAAGATAAATTATTTTTTCATAAAATTAAGCAAAGTGTTTTTTCCTTTACAGTTATAATTGGTCTCTATAAAAGATTTTAGAGAAAAAGATCAAGGAGGTCGTTGTGGAAAATAAATTATTTTTATGTTTTTTTATATGTTTTTTGGTATTAACAAACTTATTCGGTTGGGAGTTGGGTAGGCAAACAGAATTTCCTGCTCATTTTTATGATTTGGAAGTTGCTGGAGATGATGTTTGGGTGGCTGGAAAGGATGGTGCATTTGCACGTTCTCTCGATAATGGCGAAACTTTCCAATTTGTTGAAAGTCCGGCTTTTATCTCGGAAACAGCTACCTATTTAGATATCAATGCTATCTCGGCGATTAATGAAAATAATATAATCGCAATTGGGCAAGATGGTTTAGCAATGATTACAACAGATGCTGAAAATTGGGCAACTATTGATTCGTTAGCAACATTTTATGGAACTGGTGATATTGAAGATGTTATTTATCTGGATTCAGGTAAAATCTGGGTTGCCGGGAAATCGGGTAAAATTGCATATTCCAATGATTCGGGGAAAACTTGGGCTCAACAGGTTTCCAATACTACCAACACAATATATGCAATTTCAATGAATGAATCCGGTACCGGCTATATTTGTGGAAATAATGGAAGCCCTGATAGTGCCTGGGTAAATAAAACAATTGATTTTGGTGAAACTTGGAGTAATTGCGGCGCATCATTTGCCGGTAATCCTCACCTAAATGATGTTTATCAGTCTGATAATAGAGTTGTTGTTTGCGGTGCTGGTGGCTTTTTGGCTGTATCTGATGATAATGCACAGAGTTTTGTGCAGATTGAAGTTGAATTACTTGTTAATGATTTGAAAAATATTGTTATGTCCGGTGAAACTGGTTATGTGGCCGGTAAGAATGGAGAGTTGATCACAACCACAGATAATTGGGCTTCGGCAAAGTTGGTGGTAAATAACTTTATACCTCATTTTGATGGTATTGGTTTTAATGCCAACGGAGAGCTGGTCGCTTGTGGTTGGTATGGCAATATCATTAAATCATCTGATCTCGGAGTGAACTGGGAAGAAAAGGCTGTTCCTGCTTATTATTTCTATGGCGGTTCAATGGTAGATGCTGATACTTGGTTTCTTGCCGGAACTTTTTCTACTTTGATGAAGACTTCCGATGGGGGAGAATCTTATCAGCGCATCGAAGTTTCTGCTGTTTCGGAAAAGTTTTATGACTGCTGTTTTTTGGATGAAAATATTGGTGTGATTGCTACTAATGATGGTGGTAAAATCTATCGTACGATTAATGGTGGAGATGATTGGAACGAAATTGTTATTGAGATGAATGAGCTTAGACAGTTTGTGTTTTCCGATGATACTTCCGGTTATGTAATTGGCGATGGTAATGTTTTTAAAA
>DAOWES010000287.1 GCA_030638385.1 Candidatus Cloacimonadota bacterium
CGGAAAGGCACAATTGCTCTTCACTACTTTTCAAAGCTTCCAAAACTTGCTTACTATTTGCCTTTTCTTGTTTGATCTTCAAGGCATTTTTAATGGCAGGAACTAATTTAAATAACCTCTCTTTAACCACATAGTCCCAAGCTCCTTCCTGAATGTATTCGACAACTTTCTCCTCTGAAAGCATATCTGTTACAAAAATGAATGGAGTTTCCGGTACAAATTTTGTAGCAATCCCCAGAGCTTCTGAACCCTTAATATTCGATAACATAAAATCGGAAAGGATAATATCAGGTTGAAAATCTTGAATTGCATTTATCAATTCTTCTTCCTTCTCTACTCGCAGATATGAGAAGTATAATTGATGAGCTATTAACTCATCTTGAATAATCTTAGCAACGACAATATCATCTGAGAAAATTAATATTTTAATCTTCTTTTTCATTATCATACCCTCCTTGAATGCTGATTATCTTTGAATTTGATATGCCACTTCAAACCAGTGCCGTTTTCATAACCAACCTCTCCACTTAGTTGATATTTAATCAGACTTATTACTGTTTGAAGTCCCATCGTATTAGGATTTTCCAAATCAATCTTATCCGATACTCCCGCACCATTATCAGCTACGATAAGATTAATTGTTTCATTTTCTTCTTTGTATAATTGAATACTGATCTCACCTTCAATATCATCTGAAAAAGCGTGTTTAAAAACATTACTAATCAGTTCATTCAAAACTAATCCCAAAGGCACTGCCGAATCAATCAACACAAACACATCTTCCAACTGAAGTTTAGACGACACCTTATTAGCTTTAATTCCATAACTTTGCATCAGCAATTTCAAAAGATCCTCAATATATTCTCTCAAATTAATTTTTGAAAGATCTTTTGCCTGATAAAGCTTCTGATGCACAAGCGACATCGATTTAATTTTATTGTTTATTTCTTGGAAAGAATCTTTTATAAATTTATTATCTGAACGTCTGGACTCAATACGTATCATCGAAGAGATCACTTGCATATTATTTTTGGTTCGATGATATAATTCCCTTAAAAGTGTCTTCTTTTCTGCCAAATCATTGATAATCCGCTCTTCTGCTTTTTTACGTTGGGTAATGTCCACAATTATCCCTCTCAAACCAACAGGTTTATTCTCTTTGAGAATTAGGCTTGAGTATATTAAAACGGAAAAAGTAGTTCCATCTTTTTTTAGTGCAGTATATTCACTCTTTCCAATGTCCTTTCCTAACAGTACATTTTGTATATTCTCTTTTGCTCTCTCTCTATCTTGCGGGATTATTGCCTGCAAGATATTAAATCCTTTTTTCATATTCCTCTTGAGAATATTCAAAAGCTTTAAAAGCTTGTTTGTTCACATAAGTAAGATTTCCATTAAGATCCATTTCATAAATTATCTGGGGTAAAAGATTTGCCATTTCTCTGAATTTTTCTTCGCTTTCTTTGAGCGCTTCTTGCGCTTGTTTGCGCAATTCAATCATATTATTGGCACTTAAGGCTAACGTTTTAAATTCGAGAAAATGAAGATGATCTATGTTTATTGGAACAGAATCTGTTTCCGATTTTTTAAAAAAGGAACTAAATACTTTAAAATTATTTTTTATTTTTATTGAAAAATGTTGTGCTATGAAAGTAAAATAAATTATTAATATTATAAAAACCAATCCATTTCTGAGAATATCGGCTTTTACTTCCTTTATCAATAATACCCTCATCTCGGCTATCACTTTATCAATTTCATCTACATAAATTCCTGCTCCAATCATCCATTCCCAATCGTGTATCCCTTTTATAAAAGATATTTTGGGAGATGGCATTGATTCTGAAGGTTTATTCCAAACATAATAGATAAAATCTCCTTCCGGATTTTCTACAGCTTTTCTCTCTTCCTGTACCACTTTCACACCGTTCGGGTCTGTAATATCCCAAATATTTCGTCCAATCAGATCTCTTTGAGTGTCGTTCATCAACGTCACTCCATTAAAACTGACAACAAAGATATAGCCATCTTCCCCAAACTTGATTTCCCCAATTTCTTTTAATATTTTTTGCTGAAGCTCTTTTATACTTTTAAACTTTTCGCTAGAATATTTTTCCATATATAATCTTTCAATTTCTATTAAAGTAATAACTTTTTCTACTTCATTTTTCACCATAGCTTTCTGAGCATTTATATAATTCTCTCGTATTTCCGTTGATTCTTTATGAAAGTTTTTATATGTTTGGGACATTGTAAAAAAAACCATAATAACTAAAGGAATAATAACTGCTATTATCATATTTAAAAGAAAAGTTCGAGAAATGCTTTTTCTAATCATCATTTCATATCTCCGATCTCCAAAAATTCAATTATTCGTACTAATGCAAATCTTTTCATCTAATAACCTATCCCTTATTAACTTTTATCAAATTTATGACAAAAGCCACACTATGTGGATTATTATCCTCAACATAAATTGCTCCACCATAACGCTCTATTGTTTTTTTAACAATATGTAATCCAACGCCGGTGCGACCATACTCTCCATAAGAGTAGCCTTCATCAAATATACTGCTCTTAATCTCATCCGGAATCAGACTACCATTATTTTTAAATATAATTTCACAAATCTCATTTTGAGACGATATTTCAATATCAATCTGAGTGGATTTTCCATGATCAATGGAATTACTAATAAGATTTACAAATACAGATGTTAACGCTTCGTCTGCAAAGACTTTACACTTTCCTTTAATATTGAAATTGATTTTGGGGAATTGAACTATGATATCATCTAAGAAATCAATTAATTCGATCTCATTCAAACCTGCATTAGATTCGATATAAAATTCAAATCTCTTATAATTTTCGATCGTTTTTAAACTCCTGGCAACTCGCTTCTCGATCTCCTCGAGCATGTTTGCTTTTGACTGCCTTCTAAAGAGATTAACCGCACTTTTTATCACAATGAAATCATTGGCTAGATCATGCCTGATAATTTTGTTTAACATTTTTAACCGTTCCCGACCACTTTTCAATTCTTTCTCTGCCTGTTTACGCTCCGTAACATCCCGCAAAGTCACCATTGCTACATCTTTCCCATTCCAAGGAATTCCCTTAACGGTAAGGTCGATCGGACAAATAGAGCCATCGGCTCTTTGAAACGCCTGAGCTTCCAGTACGGCGTTATAAATTTCAGCCTCTTGCTGAAGATCTTTCCTTTTCCTATTATCATCCGGTGGGAAAAAAACTGAAAATTCTTGTCCTATAAGCTCTTTAGCTTTATAACCCAATACTTTTGAAGCAGCGTCATTCACTTCCATAATCTTTCCGGTTTTAAAATCTACAATAACGATTACATCTAAAGCATTTTTAAAAATAGCTTTCATCCTTTCTTCGCTATCTTGCAAAGCTTCCAAAACGTGCTTACTCTTTTCCTTTTCTTGTTTCAAATTCAACACATTTTTAATGGCAGGAACTAATCTAAATAACCTTTCTTTAATCACATAATCCCAAGCTCCTTTCTTGATAGATTCAACAACTATCTCCTCAGAAAGCATATCTGTTACAAAAATGAATGGCGTTTCCGGTACATATTTTGTAGCAATCCTCAGGGCTTCTGAACCCCTAATATTCGATAACATAAAATC
>DAOWES010000012.1 GCA_030638385.1 Candidatus Cloacimonadota bacterium
AATTAATTATGGGAAAATTTCAAATTGTTTCAAAGTATAAGCCCACCGGTGATCAGCCTCAAGCTATTGCCGCTTTGGTGGAAGGAATTAATAACGGTGAAGCATATCAAACTCTTTTGGGAGTAACCGGCTCAGGTAAAACATTCACAGTTGCCAATGTTATTGAACAAGTAAATAAACCAACTCTGATCTTATCTCATAATAAAACACTGGCAGCACAATTATATGGTGAACTAAAGCAGCTTTTTCCCAATAATGCCGTAGAATTCTTCATCAGTTATTACGATTATTATCAGCCGGAAGCCTACATTCCGGGCCGTGATATCTATATAGAAAAAGATACTGACGTTAATAGCGCAATTGAGAAATTGAGGTTGCATGCAACTATGAGCTTGATGGAGCGACGAGATGTGATTGTGGTGGCAAGTGTTTCGTGCATCTATGGCTTGGGGATTCCGGAAGAATATCGTAAAGCTCATCTACGTATCAAGGTAGGAGATTTTATCGATCGCGATGAACTTCTCAAGCAATTGGTTAATATAAATTATGGAAGAAATGATATCGCTTTTGAAAGAGGAGCATTCCGTGTAAAAGGTGATATTGTCGAAATTTATCCTGCATATTTGGAAAATTCTATCCGGGTTGAATTTTTTGGTGATGAGATCGAACGCATTACTAGAATAAATCCTCTTGATAATCATATTATCGAAGAGGTTCAAGAGTATCCCATCTACCCGGCAAATCATTTTATTACATCAGATGCTATGCTGAAAAGAGCGATCGTCAGCATTAATGAGGAGCTAAAAGAACGAGTTGGTCAATTTGAATTTGAAGGCAAACTAGTGGAAGCGCAACGCCTCGATCAACGAACCAGCTTTGATCTTGAAATGCTAAAAGAGCTGGGGTTCTGCTCCGGTATTGAAAACTATTCTCGTCATCTAACCGGTGGAAAGCCCGGTGATCCTCCCAATACTCTGCTCGATTTTTTCCCGAAAGATTATTTGATGGTAATAGATGAATCTCATGTGAGCCTTCCGCAGGTAAGAGCAATGTATGCCGGTGATTATTCACGTAAAAGAAACTTGGTTGAATTTGGCTTTCGTCTGCCTTCTGCTTTTGATAACAGGCCTTTACGATTTGAAGAATTTGAAGAAAAACATCCGCAAATGATCTATGTTTCTGCAACTCCCGGGGATTATGAACTTGATAAAACCAATGGTGTTTTTGTGGAACAAATTATTAGGCCAACAGGACTTTTGGATCCGGAAATAGAAGTGAGGCCGCTTGCTACGCAAGTGGATGACCTGCTCGAGCAAATTCGTATTCGTATTCCCAAAAAAGAACGAGTATTGGTAACTACCTTAACCAAACGAATGTCTGAGGATTTGGCAGAATATATGAAAAAAGCGGGAATAAAAGCAACATACTTACATAGCGAAGTGAAAACAATGGAGCGTTCGAACATCATCAGGCAATTGCGTTTGGGAGAGATTGATGTATTAATCGGAGTGAATCTTTTACGAGAAGGATTAGATCTTCCTGAGGTATCTTTAGTTGCAATTCTCGATGCTGATAAAGCGGGATTTTTACGCTCTGCCAGAGCATTGATTCAAACAGCGGGAAGAGCTGCCCGGAATGCCGAAGGAAAAGTGATCTTTTATGCGGAGAATATTTCTAAAGCGATGAGGCATACGCTGTCGGAGACTGCTCGCAGAAGAGAAAAGCAAATCGAGTATAATGAAAAAAATGGTATTACCCCTCAAACGATCAAAAAAAATATTGACGACATATTGGCTTCAACAAGTGTGGCGGCAGGTTATCAGAAATCGCCCAAGAAAAAAAGGGCAAATGAGAAAGATAAATTCATGCAATATCTTGAGCTAGACTCCAGAGAGAAGGTAGTTAGTCTGCTTAAGGAAGAGATGAAAGAAGCAGCCGCAGCGCTTGATTTTGAGGCAGCGGTACAGCTTCGAGATAGGATAATCGAATTAGAAGAAATATAAGAAAAATTATAGTCGTTTTCGCAAAATAAAATTGAAATTGCGAGAGCGCTTTTCCTATATTAAGGCTTTAAAGGAGCAAAGTTTATGTATCTTGAATATACAAGCTACATTATGTCCGGAACTATGCAAAGCAGAGGCAATCTGCGAAACTACGTCAATTTTTCAAACAATTTAGCAATTACTAATCAAATTATAATAGATCAAAAATACAAAAAAATCTATGGGAGAAATGTATGTCTGACAAGATAGAAAAACACCGAGACGGTATGATTATCAAAGACAAAAACTCAACCGCAAAGATGGAAGTCGAGATAAATGAAGTGAAAACAGAGGGTGATTATAAGAAGTGCCCCGTTTATATTTATCACGATTGGTGTAAAAAGTGTGGAATTTGTGTAGAATTTTGTCCTACCGGAGCATTGGCTTCCAAGCCAGATGGCTCACCGTATGTGAAAGCGCCGGAAAAATGTATTCATTGTGAATTGTGCGACAGGTTATGTCCCGATTTTGCAATAACAGGAGCAAAAAGGTAGGAAAAAAATGGCAAAAAAATCAAAGAAAAATATTGTATTGATGCAAGGAAACGAAGCAATTGCTCGCGGTGCTATCGCTGCCGGAGTAAATTTCTTTGCAGGTTATCCAATTACGCCATCAACCGAGGTAGCGGAAATATTATCAATTGAGCTTCCTAAAAATGGTGGAAAATTTATACAAATGGAAGATGAAATAGCAAGTATCTCAGCTATTATCGGTGGCTCTCTGGCAGGAGCAAAAGTAATGACCGCTACAAGTGGTCCCGGGTTCTCCTTGATGCAAGAAGGTATCGGTTATGCTAAAATTACTGAAACTCCTTGTGTGGTTGTGAATGTGATGCGTGGCGGACCAAGTACAGGCCTTCCAACCAAACCATCTCAATCAGATATAATGCAGACAAGATGGGGTAGTCATGGCGACTCTCCTGCTATCGTATTGTATCCGAACTCTGTGCTGGAAAGTTATGAATTATCTATTAGAGCCGTTAATTTGGCCGAAAAGTATAGAACTTGTGTTATTTTGCTCTCAGATGAAGTTTTAGGTCACATGCGTGAAGCTATTGAAATTCCTGAAATCGATGAAAGTAAGATCATAAAACGAATTAAGCCAAATACTCCACCGGAATGGTATAAGCACTATCCGGAAAATCCAAAATACATTAGCCCGGTTGCTAGTATTGGTGAAGGATATCGTTTTCATGTGACTGGTCTTACTCATGACTCTTTCGGTTTTCCAACTAATAGAGCAGATGAAGCAGAAATAATGAACGACAGACTTAAGAAAAAAATCACTCACCACTTGGATGATCTGATTCAGGTTGAAGATTATATGATGGATGATGCGAAAATCGCTGTTTTTGCTGCCGGAATCACTTCTCGTGCTGCGAAAGAAGCAGTAAGGAATTCCCGTGCCAAACGTCATAAAGTTGGGATGTTCAGACCGCTTACGATTTGGCCATTCCCGGAACAAATGATTAGAGATAAGTTCAAAGATGTGAAAGCTGTAATTGTTCCTGAACTAGCTGAAGGCCAGCTTTTAGGCGAATTGAAACGAGTTCTTAGAAAAACTAATATTAAATTTTACCCAATTCAAAAAACAAACGGTGAATTAATTACACCTGACGATATTTCTGAAGCAATTAAGGAGGTTAGGAAATGAAAATACCTCAAAAAAGAGTTCATAAATTTTTAAGACACGGGAAAAAATTCCCCCATGTTTGGTGCCCGGGTTGCTCTAATGGTATCGTCTTGGGAGCAATTATTCGTGCGGTTGATGAGCTCGGATATGAAAAAGATGACATGGCTATGGTTTCCGGTATCGGATGTTCAAGCCGTATGCCTGTATATGTGGATTTTAATACTTTACACACTCTTCACGGTCGCGCCCTTGCCTATGCTACAGGTGTGAAAATGGTTAAACCGGAAATGAATGTTTGTGTTGTTACCGGCGATGGCGATTCAACTGCGATTGGTGGAAATCACCTTATTCATGCAGCTCGTAGAAATATCGATCTCACAGTTATAGTTATTAATAATAATATTTATGGAATGACCGGCGGTCAGTATTCTCCAACTACTCCAACCGGAGATTTTGCCACTACTACTCCTTATGGAAATATCGATCCGGTTTTTGATATCTGTAAATTGGCAGAAGGTGCCGGCGCAACGTTTGTAGCTCGTACCACTGCTTATCATGTTGTTGAAGCTCAGTCTATCATCAAGCAAGCTTTTGAACATAAAGGCTTCTCGATCGTTGAAATTGTAAGTGCTTGCCCCGTTATTTATGGAAAATTAAATAAAAAAGGTGATGCACCTGCTATGATGAGAGATATGAAAGAGCGTGCAATTCCTGTTAAGGCGTTTGAAAAACTTACTCCTGAGCAGGTAGGAAATAAGTATTCTCGTGGAATTTTGGTAAATATTAAAAAACCGGAATATACAGCTGAGTATACAAAATTGATGGACTCTCTCCAGCCTCAAAAAGGAGATAAATAATGGATAAATTTAAACATGAAATTAGATTAAGCGGAAGTGGCGGACAAGGTTTGATCACAGCCGGGATTATTTTGGCAAAAGCTGCTGTAATTGATGGCGTTAATGTTACTCAAACCCAAAGTTATGGACCGGAATCTCGTGGTGGTGCTTCTAGAGCTGATGTAATTATTTCTAACGACGAATTCGATTTCCCGGAAGCTACTAAATTTAACGCTTTACTCTCACTCACACAAGAGGCTTGCGATAAATATAGTCCAAACCTTCGCCCAGGCGGCACGCTTATCGTTGATAGCACTTTTGTGAAAAATGTTTCCATAATGGAAGGAACTATCTACGAGCAACCATTCACTCAAATTGCTAGCGAAAAATTGGGAACAACTCTTCCTACCAATATTCTTAGTTTGGCATTTATGGTGAAAATCACCAATATCGTTTCTATCGCAGCCCTTAAAGAAGCTGTGATCGCTTCTGTGAAGCCGGCGTATGCTGACCTTAACAGAAAAGCAATGAAGCTGGGATTTGATCTTGCTGATAAGAATAAGGCTGAGGTGTAAATCATGATAAAAAAAGTTAGCCATATTGGAATCGCAGTAAATAACTTGGAAGAATCTATCAAGTTTTACGAAAAGCTTGGTTTAGAACTCGAAGCTATCGAAGTTGTTGAATCTCAAAAAGTAAGAGTTGCTTTTCTTCCGGTGGGAAAAGAAGTTCGCATCGAACTTTTGGAAGCAACCTCGGAAGATAGTCCTATTGCAAAATTCATCGAGAAGAAAGGTCAAGGAGTGCATCACATTGCTTTTGCAACCGATAATCTTCAAGATCGCTGAGATGAATTGGCAGA
>DAOWES010000255.1 GCA_030638385.1 Candidatus Cloacimonadota bacterium
GCAGCTTCTTCTGTATAATCCAACTTACCTTCATGAGTTTTGGTGAATTCCATGCCAATCTTGTTAATGAAAAAATCAAACACAAGTTCGGGACCTTCTTCGGCAAACTGTTCTACAGCATCGATGAAATTATAATTCACTCCTGCCCTAAGGATGTCATTTTTCAGATCATCTTTATTATCGCCCTGTTTCCAGGCAATAATTCCACCTTGCGCATAATTGGTATTTGTTTCGGCAATATCAGCCTCTTTTGTAATCACCACCACATTCAAACCGGTCTCTTTTAAAAATGCCGCTGCCGAAAGGCCGGCAATACCGGTTCCGATAATTATAACATCATATATTTCTCTCATAAAACTCTCTGATTTTTTTTTTTAAGATTCAACTATTTCGATCATTTTATGCAAAGCAATTTTTGCGTTCTGTTTATACTTTGAATCAACTGTCACCTCATTTTTCAAACCAGCACCTTCAGAATAATGTTTATCTATTATCTCCAATGATTCTGCTAGATTTTTCAAATTTATCTTAGCCATATTGAAACAGTAAGATTCACGAAGCGGTACTATTATTTTATTTGGATTATCATCTGCTAATCTTTGTACAAAATTCATCTCGGTTCCAATACCCCAGATTACATCATCCGCGGAGTTTGTAACTTCGTTAAAAATCTTTTGAGTTGAACCGGAAATATCAGCTGCATTTACAACCTCTTCAGTACATTCCGGATGAACAATTAGTTTGATACCGGGATATTTTGCTCTTAGATTTTCAACATCTTCAGTTGTAAATCTTTGATGAACGTGGCAAAAGCCATCCCATAAAAACATTTTGGCAGTGGCGGGATTACCGGAAATTGTTAAATCTCTTTTGATGCGAACAACCTCATTATCAGTAATTCCCAATTCTCGGGCAGTATTTATTCCTAGGTTATTATCAGGTGAGAAAAATACGCTAAATCCTTGATCTAAATAATATTTAACAATCTTTTTAGCATTGGAGCTGGTACAAACTGTTCCGCCATGCTCTCCACAAAAAGCTTTTATATCTACATACGAATTCATATATACTACCGGTGCAATTTTTTTCCCGGATAACTTTAAAATTAGTTCATAAGCTTCTCGCGCAGAATCCTCATCTATCATATCTGCCATGGGGCAACCGGCAGTAACATCGGGGTGAATTACCTTCTGTCCTTCTCCGGCTAAAACGGCCGAACCTTCTGCCATAAAACGAACGCCACAAAAGACTACAAACTCTGCCTCTAATTTTGCGCACTCTACAGCCAATTTGTAGGAATCGCCAATTACATCTGCCAATTCAACAATATTACTATTTTCATAATGATGAGCCGGAATAGCTATCTTCCCGGCATACTTTTGCTTAATTTTTTTTATATACTCAATTAATTCTTGTTCTGTCATTTTTTCAAAATTATTCATAATTAACCTCAAATATTAATTTTTTCTTAATGAAAAATCAAATGCCTTGATTGTATGTGTAAGCTCGCCGATTGAAATAAAATCTACCCCTGTATCTGCGACAGCATCAATTCGCTCCAAAGTCATATTCCCGGATGCTTCTACTTGCGCTTTGCCGGCAATTACTTTTACACATTCACGCATCTGCTCATTACTCATATTATCTAACATTATCACATCCACATTACAAGCCAACGCTTCTTCCACTTCTGCCAGATTTCTAGTTTCAACTTCAATTTTATAACGATCTGACCATTGCTTTCTAACCATATCCACTGCCTTTGTTATTCCTCCGGCAGCATCATGATGATTATCTTTAATCATTACCATATCGAACAAACCGAGGCGATGATTTGTTCCACCACCACATTTTACCGCATATTTTTGCAACTTGCGATATCCCGGTAATGTTTTTCTGGTATCCAATATTTTACATTTACCGGCAGCTACTTGCACAAATTTATTTGTTTTGGTGGCAACTGCGCTTAAATTTGAAAGGAAATTTAAGGCCACACGTTCTGCTTGCAAGATCGAAAGTACTTTACCACTTATTTCTGCAATTAGATCTCCCGTAAAAATATTATTTCCATCTTCAAAATAAAATTTAAACTTTATCTGATTATCTAAATACAAGAAAACATCTTTAAAAAGTTCTGCTCCACACAAGATTCCGTCATCTTTGGCAAAAAGCTTGTAGGTAGCTTCTTCTTCACCAAAAATCGCCTGACTTGTCACATCTCCCACATCCTGCAGATCTTCTTCAAATGCTAAGCGTATTAGTTCTTCTTTCATAATTCTTTCCTCAAATACCTGTTAATTTCAACAAACGCAAATCTTCTGAAAGTAACTGATACATTATCATACAACATATTTTAATTTTTTGAATTACTCTTTTATCCTCTGTTTTATTGGCGTCAAGAAGATTCTATTGGGAGAAAAAGGTGATTCAAAGAGGCAAAGGAAGAGAGAAAAAAAAGAGATTAATTACACATTCCCTCATTCAAAGTGTTACTGCGAAGAAGAAAGCGAATAGGACGAGTACGGAATTTCACATCTATGCAAGTTTCAAAGTTTTCAAAACGTGTAAATATGTTTCCACTTGACATTACTTATTGAGAAAACACTCACTGACTGCGGAGTCAATAAGGGGAGGCGCCATGAATAAAAGACAGTTACAAAAAAAGAGAACTCGAAGTCTTATTTTAGAATCCGCCAAACAATGCTTTATGGAAAATGGTTTTCTAAATACACCTGTTAGCAAAATATCTTCACATGCCAAGATTGCCCACGGAACTTTATTTGCCCACTTCCCAACCAAAGAAGCACTTATTTTGGAAGTAATAACTATCGAGATGAAAAAAATAGGTGAAGAGATTCAAAAATTTGCTCAAACAAGTGAAAGCATAGAAGAAATATTAGTACATTACTTAGATTTTTTAATAGAAGAGGAGCAATTTTTTTCTGTGTTAGCGAAGGAGCGTCTTTTTTATTCCAATGAACTCAAACGTAAATTAATCTTTCATGAATCAATTATCCGCGGATACTTTCATCAAATATTAGAAGAAGAAAACGCTCAAAATATCTCACATTGTGAAGATATTACCTCTAGTTTGAACTGGTTATTTGGAGTTATAAATTATTATTTTGGTTTAAAAGAGAGCTTTGTTGCTTCGGGAAGTGTAATCAGTAAATTCAAAGATTCCATTTTAAGCACATTTAAAAAAATCATCTTATAATGTAGAGCGAATTATATGAGTTCTGCAAAATTGAATCATCCTAAAATAAGTTGGCACTCTTTAGGAAAAAGAAGGTCAATAATGACAGTTAATTAATGTGTAGAAAACTAATATACTTTTAAGCAAAGGAGATTATTATGGAACAAGTAAAGATCTGCAAAAGTTGTGGGAAAGTGATAAAGAAAATAGAAGATTATGCTAATATGGATATAAATAGCGCCTATTGCAACAATTGCACAGATGAATTTGGCTACCCGAAAAGATATTCAGAAATCATACAACAAACCAAGGAAAAATTGGTGAAACAGATGGCTATTTCGGAAGAGGAAGCGGAAAAAATTGCTTTAGAAAATGTTGTACAAATTCCACATTGGGCAAATAAGGAAAAACTTCTGGCAAATAAAAAGCATATTCTCATCACCGATATTGGTAGTACCACAACTAAAGCTCTATTGTTGGAAAAAAGAGAGTCTCTGTTTGAAATCAAATCTATCTTTAACGCCGGAACAACTGTGGAGAAACCAAACGAAGATGTTAATATTGGAGTTTTGATAGCGATCAAGGGTTTGGAGCAAAATTGTAAAATCAAGCTTATGGATGAGAATAATGAGCTAAATGATGATATCCTCTATATCTCTACCAGTAGTGCCGGAGGTGGATTGCAGATTTTGGTAATAGGTCTTACAATGTTCGATAGTGCCAGCAGTGCAAAACGAACAGCCTTTGGTGCAGGTGGAGTAATCCTCGATACTTTTGCTATAGATGATAAGCGTTCTAGCCTGGAGCAGATGAAATCGATGAGCAACTTGCATCCCGACATTATTTTGATGAGTGGCGGTGTGGATGGTGGTGCAATCTCACCCATATTACGTTTAGGAGAAATTCTGCAATTAGCAAACCCGGAACCGAAATTTGGTGATTCCGATAAAATACCTCTCATTTATGCCGGAAACGTAAAAGCCCAATCGCTTATTGCCGGTGTTTTCGAGAAAATATTCAATCTGTTTATAGTCCCAAATTTGCGCCCTAAAATGATGAAAGAGAATCTAACTCCGGCTCGTGAAAAAATACATCAACTTTTTATGGATAATGTAATGGAACAAGCTCCGGGCTACAAAAGCCTAAAAGAGAAGATTGATGACATCATTATTCCTACGCCGATGGGAGTAATCAGGAGTTTGCAAATCATCTCGGAATCAAATAATGAAAACGTGATGAGTGTTGATATCGGTGGCGCTACAACAGATATTTTTTCTAATATCTTGGGCAAATACTATCGAACTGTTAGTGCAAATTATGGAATGAGCTACAGTATTTCAAACGTAATGAAAGATTGCGAATTCGAACAACTTCAAGCTCTTATCCCAAAAGAGATAACTGAAAATGATGCCCGAAATTACATCTCCAATAAGATGCTTTGTCCTACCTACAATCCCACCGAAACTCATCAAATAGCAATTGAACATGCTATTGCACAAAAAGCTATTGAGATGAGCAAAATCCAACATCTTAAAATGAATTTCAATACGCGTGAACTGGGCTTTTTAGATAAGATGAAGCAGAAAGAGCGTGGCTTGGAAAAAATTCGTGAAGCATTCTATACCGGGCAAGCCAAAGATAGCAAAAAGTTCTCGATGGATGAAATAAACATAATGATTGGAGCTGGTGGTGTATTGGCTCACACGCAAAATCCACGTCAAGCTCTGGCCATTATCTACCAAGGATTATCCCCACAAGGAATCACCGAAATTTGGCGAGATCAACATTTCATATCTCCTCATTTAGGCAAACTTAGTGCTATCAACGAATCACTTTCCACAAAACTTCTAAATAATGAATGCTACCAAAAATTAGCACTCACAATTCGACCAATGGGCAGCAAGTGGAAACCCGGCACTATAGTGATGAAGGTTGAATTTGAGGGGAAATCACAAAACTTAGAAGTAGGTGAGATGAGGTATTTTTCCAATGAAAACCACCGCAAACATAACTACAAAATTACTTTGAAAAAAGATTTCTATCTGCAAGACAAAAACAACTTCTTCGAATTTAGCTCCTCACTTCCAGTTTTTATCGATTGTACTAGCGAAACCAATTTTGACCAAATTAATCAGACACTGAATCTTTTTGATCTTGAAACTCCGCAATTGGCTATCGAAGACTCTTTCAGCTCCTTTATCCAAGATCATCAAATTATCACCGGCCAACAAAATATGCGGGTGAAACTACCCTATCAAGGAGATGTTTTGGTTAAGGTGGGAGATGAAGTAAATCCTCAAACTATTATTGGAGAAAACAAATATGCTCCACCTCGTATTTATGTAATTTCTCTCTTTGATAAACCTTATTTGAATTTAACTCCCGAAACGATCGGTGAGTCATTGCGAATAAGTAAAGGGCAAGAAGTTAGAAGAGGACAGCGTATTGTTGAAATCGGCAAAAAGAAAATTATGGATGAATTAAAATTCCAACACTTCTTTTTCGATTCTCCTGTTCGAGGCATGGTAGAGAAAATAAATCATAATTCCGGAACAATCATTATGCGCGAAATTCAAGATTATAGCAACAAACCCAAAACAATAAATGGTGCAAAAACTTTAAATATTAAACCCAAATTATTGCCTCGTTACCTAAGCAGAAAAGTTGGTGATTTTGTTTATTCTGATGATGTTTTGGGAAAAATATTGCTCGATTCACATAAGGCAAAAGTCCCCCTTGTATTAAATGCACCAACGACCGGAACAATAACAGAAATTAACAAAGAAACAGGTAATATAACTATCCAATACAACCAAAAATCCGTAAGGCAATCTGCCGGAATTTTTGGGAAAATAGAGTCAATAGAGCCGGGAGTTTCTGCTAATATTAGCTATCAAGGCTCAACTCTTTTCGGAATCATCGGCTTTGGAAAGGAACGTACCGGCAAATTACATTTCATCGGAAATGCTTCCGAGATAACCAACTGCCGGGCAAATGAGATAGCTGTGATCTCTTCCAAGATTACTATAAAAACTCTTAAACAAGCTTCCCAACAAAAATTGGCAGGAATCATTGCCGCCTCAATTGATAATTCTGATTTGGTAGATTTTATCGGAAAAGAGATAGGAGTAGCTCTTACCGGTAATGAAGATATTCCTTTTCCATTAATTATCACGGAAGGCTTTGGGAATTTCACACTTAATGATAAATACTTGAAATTTTTCCAAGAAAATAATGGTAAAACCGCATTCATTAATGGTCACACTCAAATTCGCGCCGGTGTAACCAGACCCAAAATCATTGTTTGCGATAATGAGATCTAATTTAGTAAAATGATTTCGATCAAAACGATTTCGACAAGAACGATATCTGCAGGGAGAAGGACAGCCGGATGAGGGGATACGTTATTCAACGATTGAATTAATACTAGCTTTAACCCAACAATACGAACTACTTATTTATTACATTTCTTTTATTCGATTTGTTTGTATTGTTTGCCCCGTTAGATTTTTCCAATTAACCGGGGGTTCATTGCTAATTCTTTTTTTTTCTAAAAAATTTTCAAAATATTTGACGGAATAGATATTAAAAGCAAAAATATCAAATGAAGTAAATTTTTAACAATGTTTTCAAAAGAAAAATACTCAAATTTTGAGGGAGGTAATATGTTCCAACAATACTTGTATCGTTGCACAGATAAGGTTATCGAGGAAATTAATATTGGGGTAATGGCTTTTTTAAATTTAAAGCTTGAAAGTTTCACTCCTGAAATGATTTTAATCGGAATTTTAGAGCATAAGGATTCCGGAATTGATGATATTTTAGACGAAATTGGCAAACCTGCCGAGCGCATTTTATCAGAAATTTTAAATGACCTATATGATTTGCAAAATCTAGCACCGCAATCGAAAGAAGAGGTAGATGAGAGCAAAGCCAAAAAGATAAACATGACACCTGAAACTGAAAACCTCTTTAAAATAGCATTACAGATTGCTTTGGAAATGGAAGACAAATTTATCAGCGAAGGTAGTTTATTTTTATCTATGTTCAAATTGGAAAAGTCATCATTACCAGGTTTACTAAAAAAATACGACTTAAACTTTGAAGATGTACAACTTGGTCTGCTTGAATTAAGAAAAGGCAAAACTATAACCGAGAAAAACGCTGAAACCAAAAGTGATGTTCTGAAATTATTCACAACCGACCTTACTGAACGTGCACGCAAAGGAGAGTTGGATCCTGTTATCGGTCGAGATGATGAGATTATGCGAGTAGTCGAAGTATTATCTAGAAGAAAGAAAAACAATCCCATTCTAATAGGATATCCTGGTGTAGGAAAAACTGTCATTGTGGAAGGATTAGCCATAAAAATCGCCGAAGCAACCGTTCCGGAGACTTTACTTGGCAAACGAATTTTACAACTTGAAATGGCAGAAATTATTGCCGGTGCAAAATTCAAAGGTGAATTTGAAGAACGAGTTAAGGCAGTTAAGGATGAAATTGTAAAATCAACCGGTGAAATTATTTTATTCATCGATGAAACCCATACTGTGATGTCAAGCGGAAATGGAGAAGGCTTAAGCGCTTCCAGCATTCTAAAACCAGCTTTAGCGAATGGTCAGCTTCAATGCATTGGCACCACTACATTTCGAGATTATAAAAAATATATAGAGACAGATAAAGCTATGGAAAGACGCTTTCAGCCAATTACGGTTGATGAACCATCTATCGAAGAAACTGTTCAAATCTTAGCAGGAATAAAACAAAACTATGAAGATCATCATCATATCCAATACACAGATGAAGCAATTAAAATGGCAGCAAAACTCTCTGAGAAATATATTACAAATCGCTATTTACCAGACAAAGCAATTGACCTTATTGACGAAGCCGGAGCCAAAAAACATCTTCAACTAATCTATGTTTCACCTGATGTAGGTGAATTAGAAAAAAACAAACAAGATCTTCATGACAAGCAAATGGACAGCTTCGAAAAACAAGATTTTGAAAATGTGAGCAAACTACAGCAAGAGATAGAAAAAATCAATCTCAAACTCAAAAACATTCGTTTAAAACCTAAAAACAAACAAAAATCATTAAGTGATAAAGTTGAGCTTAATGATATTGCCGATGTTATCACACGCTGGACAGGCATTCCTACTCAAAGAATGCTTACATCCGAATCAGAAAAATTACTTACCATGGAAAATAGTCTACATAAACGAATAGTCGGACAAGATATAGCTATTCAAGCCATTAGTAATGCTTTACGACGTAATCGAGCCGGAATAAAAGAGCCTAATCGCCCAATTGGTTCCTTTCTGTTTTTAGGACCAACCGGTGTGGGGAAAACAGAGCTGGCAAAAGCACTTGCCCAATTAATAATGGATGATGAGAAAAAAATTATCAGGCTCGACATGAGTGAGTATATGGAACAGCACTCTGTATCGAAAATTATCGGTTCTCCTCCAGGCTATGTTGGTTACGGAGAAGGTGGTCAGCTTACCGAACTTGTTAAACGAAATCCATATTCGGTAATTTTATTAGATGAGATAGAGAAAGCACACACCAACGTTTTTAACATTCTCTTGCAAATATTCGATGAAGGCCATCTTACAGATGCTCAAGGCGTTAGAGTTTCCTTTAAGAATACAATCATCATTGGAACTTCCAATTTAGGAGGAAGGGAAATAGCGAAAGAGATTCCTAAGGTTGGTTTCGAATCTTATACTGAAGAAGAAAAAAACTATAATGAAATGAAGACCATGGTGATGACAGATGTGAAAAGATTGTTTAAACCGGAATTCATTAACCGCTTGGACGATATCATTGTCTTCCATTCTCTTACTATGCAAGATTTCAAACAGATTGTTGAACTTGAACTTAACAAACTGATTAAACGCTTATTGGAAGAAGATATTAAAATTAAATTTAGCGCTCAAGTTAAAAAGATGCTTCTTAATTATGGCTTTAGCCAAACCTATGGCGCTCGTCCTTTGAAACGAGAAATTGAAAAGAGAATTGAAAATCCACTTTCAAAATTGCTCATCACCGGAGAAATTTCCAAAAAAATTAGTTATACTATTGATGAGCGAGATGGTGAAATTTTCTTGAAAAAATAATAATGAAAGAATCCGATCTATTCCCACCGATAAAAAAATATTTGGAATCTGCCGGTTACACTGTACGAGCCGAAGTAAATAACTGTGATATCACGGCAATTAAGGACGATGATATCATCATTGTCGAAATGAAATTAAATGTTAACATTCCACTGCTAATTCAAGCTACCGATCGTCAACGTATCAGTGATAGCGTATATGTCGCAGTTCCGGCACCCTCAAATCGTGTACAAAAAAATCGTTGGAAAGGGATTAAACATATTCTTCGCAGGTTGGAGATAGGACTAATTTACGTTCATATATCTAACGATGTTGAATCTATTGAGATCATTTTCCATCCTAAAACATTCCCAAAACGTAAATTATCCAAACGCAGGAAAGCCCTCATTAAAGAGATGTCGCAACGTTCGGATAACTATAATTTGGGAGGAATTTCAAAGCAAAAAATTGTCACCGCATATCGTGAGAATGTTATTCAAATTGCAGTTTATCTAAATGAACTTGGCAATAGCTCACCAAGAAATCTAAAAAAGCTGGGAACAGGAGAGAAAACTCTTTCCATTCTCAACAGTGATTATTACAAATGGTTCACTCGCATCGAGCGTGGGGTATATGAGCTTAACGCCAAGGGCCAAAAAGAGATTGAGCATTGGCCGGGCTTAGTAGAGAAATATAAAAAGAAATTTATCATGGTAAAACAAAATGACTGAAATAGAAATTAGAGAACAAATTATCAGTGCAGGCAAACGCATGTACGAGAAAAACTTTGGTGCTTCAAACGACGGCAACATAAGTGGTAGATTAAACGATGATCAGATAATAATCACTCCCAGTGGTGTCAGCAAAGGATTCATGAAACCGGAAGATTTAATAATTGTAAATATGCAAGGTGAGTTCGTTGCCGGAAAGCACAAGCCATCTTCAGAGTTATTTATGCACCTCAAAGTTTATCAATCTCGCCCTGATGTGTATGGTATTTGTCACGCTCATCCTGCCTATGCAACTGCTTTTGCTGTCGCGAATATTAGTTTGGATAAACCTTTTCTACAAGAAGTAGTTCTCACTTTAGGAAAAATACCGGTGGTTGAATATGGCACTACCGGAACCGAAGATCTCTACAAGCCACTTCTTAAATATCTTACGGATCACGATGCTTTTTTACTGGCAAATCATGGGGCTCTTACGGTTGGAAAGGATGTTCTGGATTCATATTATAAGATGGAAACTGTAGAACATTCGGCTAAAATTTATTATTTGGCAAAGCAACTTGGGCATATTAATCTTATAAGTGAAAAAGATGTAGAAAAATTAAAGCAAATTAGATTGGGAAAAAATATTAAATAGAAATTTATCGTCACTCCACAAATGGCTGGCAAGTCTCAATGAGACGATATTGGTTTTGAAGTTAGATTTTAGAAAACATCTAGATATCTCCGCAATTCACATCGGCCCATTTTTGCATAAAATCAACCAACTCATCACGGTTGGGACTATGACCGTTTCGAACGTAAAATCCACTTGTGGAAACCCCGGAAATTAAGCATTCTTGCGGAGATAATCCCGTTAACCAACCATTACAGAATCCCGCATTGAAATTATCTCCGGCGCCTGTAGTAAGCTTGGGGGTTGGAGTAAATGGACCATCAAACCAATGAGCTTCATTCTTTGTGGCAACTGCCGCTCCGGAAATGGGATGAATCACTACATAGGCAAGATTTAGAACTTCACGAATTTTGGAGGCACGAGTTTTGATATCTGTTTCTCCGATATTTAGAGAATTTGCGATTAATACAGATTCGTTTTCATTAAGACCCAATATTACATCGGCATAATTATTTAGGTTTGAGAGTTTATACATGGCTTCTTTTATCTCTTCCGGACTGCGTTTGGTAGGGTCAGCCAAATCGATAAAGGCGCCGGGACGATTCTTTGTTTTGGCAATAAGTTGAGCAAATCCGTCATAAATTGTATTCATCTCGGGAAGAGAAGTCCAATTGGCAAAAATAATAAGAGCAGAATTTTCGATAGCTTGGATTAAATCAGCTACAGGGTAATGGCTGACGATATTGGTAAAACTCATTTTATCGAAGTCGTTCATGCGTCCCATCATCATCTTACCATCCAAAAATTCGATAGAATCGGTAAGCCCGGGATTAAGGAAAGAAGTTACTTTCTCACATTTATTTGCAAAATCTTGGAAAATTGGATGAATGTTATCTTTACCAATTGTGCCGATATAGTTAATTTTATGTCCGAATTCGATGAGGCAATTTGCCATAATTGGACCGTTTCCACCAAATTTAATCTGTTGGCTTGCATATTCCAGATTTCCGCTAAATCCGGCAGCAGCAGCGATTCTATCTGCAAATTCTTTCATGTAATTTAGGCGCACATATTTAGTGGCAGACTTTTTCTCTTTTATTATGTGTAAAATCTCGTCGATAAAACCATCAAAGCCGGCAATCACATTTTTAGAATGATTATTTTGCGCCAATTTTTGAGCTACAACTTTTACTAATTCGGTATTATTCATACTTTTTTTCTCAATGTTTAAATTTATTTTTAAAGTTTTTTAATTAAATTTATCAAAATAAGTCAAGAAAGAGCTTTGTTCGGGATAAAATGTCTCCTTGAGTTTGTCGCCCTGAGTCCCCGATTTATTATGCCTCTTCAGTCGTGAAATTTTAAATTATCATTTTAATTCTACTTTCCTCCAGCTTTATCGATTTTCCTTATTGGAGCCCAAACTCATTGTCATGCTGGTCGGCATTTATATTTGACAATAAGATGGGCTTAATTTTGTTTATAATTGGTCGGCAAGAGGAGAAAAGTTATGAACGAAGAATTGTTTATGTATCTATTACCAGGTTTAACAGTTGCAAAATTAGTATCCTTAGTTATTGCAAAAAAACAAAACACTTTGAGCGAAATGTTAGTAGAGGGAGGTATTTTTAGCTTAATTATTTATTGGCTGATTAAAATTTCTCCTTTAAGTTCTATTTTAACAACAATTATTAGCATTATAGTTCTAGTTTTAGTTGTAACATTAATTGTTAACAAAGGTGTTTATTACTGGATAATGGAAAAAATTAAGCTATCAATCAAATGTGCAGAAATGCCATTTTACAAAACAATGAAACAAAGAAAGTATATAATAGCTCATCTTAAAAATGGCTATTCTGTGTATGGTTTTCCTTCTACTTTTACTGATGTTGAAGATTCAGAACAAGTTTATTTGGTAAACTGTTCTTGGGTTGATGAAAACAGAAAATACACTGACATGATCAATAACGAAGGTGTACTATTGAAGCATTCTGAAATTGAATTTATTGAAGTTCTAAAGGAGTAATATGGAAATTAAAAATAAACCGTTACCAGTTAATAAAGCGGCTCAAGCTAAAAACCCGCCGTTACCTAAGAAAGTAACAACTACACCTCCACCTAAAAAAAGAGGGTAATTAGAATTCTCTCACTACCGACCACTATATATCTTATTAAAGACCTTTTTTTGAAAGAATAGGCATAACATAGTTATCCACATACCGGTTATATCGTTAGTTTGCGCAGAGTCGTTTGCTTCGCAAGCCGATCTGTAGCTTATCTGTTATTGACATATATTTAACAAAAAATAAAAAGAAAATTATGAAACATAAATATAAATATATAGAAACAGATGCAGAATTCTCTAATTATTTAGAAGAATTACGTGCAGAAGATATTAAAGTAATTGCTTTGGATGTGGAGGCTGAATACAATCTTCATTCTTATGGAGAAAAACTCTGTCTTATTCAAATTTATGATGGAAAAATTCCGGTGATAATTGATGCCTTGCAGGTAAGTGCAAATCTGATGAAAGAATTATTTGAAACACGAACAATTATGAAAATCATGTTCGATTCCAGTAGTGATCAAAGATTGCTATTCAAGCAATATCAGATTCGCATCAATGCTATAATTGATCTCAAACCGGCAGTTGATATTTTGGATTATGAGCGAAAAAACTTAGGTGCGCTCTTTACTGATAAATTAAATTTGGAACCGATAGATAAAAAAGCATTCCAAATGTATAATTGGCAAACTAGACCAATTGATGCCGAGGCAATAAATTATTCGATTATGGATGTTCTTTATCTTTTTCAGCTAAAAGAGATAATGTTCTCTGATTTAGAAAACGTAAAAAAAATGGAAGAATTTAGAGATAAAAATTTTGCACTTCAAAGTAAACCTCCCAATATTAGCGACAAACCTGCAATTTTCCGAAAGCTTCTGTTTACATCATTAACAAAAGAGCAACAGAAAAGATTTACAAAGATTTATTGGATTCGAGATAAATATGCCCAACTTCTAGATTTTCCACCGTTTCATCTATTTTCAAATGGGAAAATTAGAAAAATGACTATAAAACCCAATAAAATTGAAACATTAAAAACAAGAGAAAACGTAGATATTGAAATTATGAATAAATTACGAGAAGAATTGCTGGACGTGAGCAAAATTTAATTTGGAAATCAAAAGAGTCCTCGTCTTTTCTCCAAAGGTTTACCTCAATGCGACGAGATGAGATGGAAAGAAAAGGGAAAGAGGTTACCACAAAGACCCGAAAGCACGAAAAGCACAAAGAAGAGATGTTATTGTAATTTAAACAGATATAAAATTAATTTTTAGGGAACTTCGTGTAAGCCATAGGCTTATAAACCTTAGGGATTTCGTGGTGAAAAAAAATAGGTTACCACAAAAAGCGATCTCGTCTTTTTTTCCAAAAGGGGACACGTCTGAGGTTTATTATTTGCTAAAAAGTTGAGCTAAGAAATTATCCCAACCAGTGTTCTTGGTAAAATGCAATTGTTTATAAAGTGGAGTTAAATCTTCAAAAGTGTCATGATTTTCCGGAAACCAGATAGTTGCTGTGCCGGCATTATAGTAAGGGAAATTGCTATTATGAAAATATTGAGAAGTAAAACAAGTTTCAATATTATTTAAAATTGTCGTACAGATTTCATCAAGAGCATTGTTGTCAGATGCTTGCCTTAGGCGAGTGAAATAATCTTTGAGGTCGATATCTGCAGAAAGATCGTTGAATTCTATCTGAATCTTACCACGAGCTTCCGTGAAAGCATCAAGCTCATTTCCTATCCACTTATCGCAAAAAGTTTTTAGGTTTGCTTCCAGTTGTAAAAAAGCTGAGCTTTTGACAACAGCGCCAGTCATTACGCGGTCATCTCCATAAAGATTTTGGCTGCCATATGGCATATGGGAATTGACAAAATAATTAATTATTTGCTCACAAATTTGTTCAGTTTGCAATTGTTCCCAAAAGATTGGCAGGATTTCATCATAAGGGAATCCGTCAGCAGGGATGCTGTCTTCGGAACCCAAAATATATTTTGAATGCTTGGCTACTTCTGAAATTACTTCAACCGAGAGCATGTTGCAGGCATCAAAGGCTAGGATTTCCGGGGTGATATTAATATTCTGCATTGCCATATTAAGTTCACCTTCGACTATACTGATTGAGCTTCCGGCTTGGTTGTCGGGGCAAAATTTGTTGTATCCTTGTAGCCAGCCATTTCCATGAGACCAGATAATTACCGCAGTTTTATCAGCCGGATATTTGTTTGAACCCCAATTGATAAATTCGGTTAATACGGTGGGATCTCCACTATCTATTTCACCAAGGTCATCGATGGGGTGCTTGCTGTTTTTAGATATTTGATAACGTTTGGCGTCGGGGTCAGAATTGTATTCATTTCGATCTATCTGCACAATGACATTGATATTGTCCGGGATGTCTGCTTGTGCCATTTCGTCGATATCTTCATCAGCATTGGAAGATAAACTGTTGTCTGCGGCCATATAGATTAAGATTGTCCATTTGTCCGTTTTTTTTGATTTCCAATCACAACTCGAAAGTAATAAGGTTGTTAAAAAAAGTATAATCAGTGTTCTTTTCATAGCTTGCTCTAAAAAACAAAAGCGACAGAATTTCTGCCGCTTTATGTCTATATTATATTTCCTAATACTCTTTTGCTTCTTCCAAGCCTTTTAAAACTCTTATTCCACCTTGAGTAAGCGCTTCCATTTCGCGTTCTCCGGGAATTACAGTGATAGGAGCAATGAATCCGGATCTTTCTTTTATTGTGTTTACAACAAAATCATTATAAGCCAAGCCACCGGTTAAGAAGATGTGATCTACTTTTCCCTTCAATACAGTTGCGCAAGCACCAATCTCTTTGGCTACTTGATATAACATTGCACTAAAAATAAGTGTGGCTTTCTCATCTCCGTCCGCCATTCTTTTAGCAACTTCACGTCCATCATCTGTTCCTAAGTATGCTAATAAACCACCGGTTTTTGTGAACATGCCTTTCATCTCATCGTGAGTATATTTTCCGCTAAAGGCCATTTCTAAAAGGTCTCCAATTGGAAGTGCACCGGCACGTTGAGGAGAAAATGGACCCATGCCCAATACAGCATTGTTTACGTCCACGACCTTGCCTTTTTCGATAGCAGCTACACTGATTCCGCCACCCATGTGAACACCAATCATGTTTGATTCTTCAAACTTTTTGCCATTTTCATTAGAAATGCTAATTCCACAATAACGAATGTTTAAAGCATGAAAAAGTGATTGTCTTTCGATTTCCGGGCATCCCGAAATTCTGGCGATTGGTGTGAACTCATCAACTGTTACAGGATCAACTATGTAAGAAGGAACATTCGCTTCTTTGGCAATTGCTTGAGCGATAAAAGCTCCTAAGTTTGAAGCGTGAATTCTACCCCAAAGTTCTGGGTTTTTTAAATCGGCCAAAAGTTTTTCTTCAACTTTGTAAGTTCCGCTAGGTACAGCTCTAATAAGTCCGCCACGTCCAACAACTGCTTCCAAAGAATCTAAAGCAACGCCGTGTTCTTCCATGGCCTTCATTACTAAGTTTTTGCGAAATTCATACTGTTCAATTATTCCACCAAAATTATCAATTTCCTTTGCATCATGACGCAAAGTTTGAGTAAATACATTTTTTGTATCATCATAAACTGCGATTTTTGTAGATGTAGAGCCAGGATTGATAGCTAACACACGATAATTCATTAAAATCCTCCAACGATTAATTTATAATTATTTCACAAATTCTTGATCGTTTGCCTTACCGTCAATTTGTTTTTTAAGCTTAATTATTGTGGTAGGTTGATGATGGGGTTTGGGGTGCGATAAATTCCCATAACTTTACTTGGTTTTAGGTGGTCAAGATTAAGATGCTAATGAACTTAGATTGTTCCTGTAAACTAGATAAAAGTTACTGTTTTAATATTGATGACGACCTCTTTTTATTCTATATATATGACCATGATCTTATCTACCTCAAAATGATTTGACTAAAAGATAGTAAAGTAAAAATAATGTTTATGAGAAAGGAAAGGATTTATGAATGTAATAAATAACAAAACCGGCTGGATTGAAGTGATTTGTGGCAGTATGTTCAGCGGGAAAACAGAAGAGTTGATTCGTCGAATTCATCGGGCGGAATTTGCTAGGCAGAAGATTCAGGTTTTCAAGCCTAAGCTTGATGATCGCTATGAAAAAGATCAGATTGTTTCTCATAGCAAGATGAAAACGCCATCAATTATTGTCGAATCAGCTAAAGATATTCATGAAAAAGTAAAATATGATACCGAGATTGTAGCTATTGATGAAGTGCAGTTTTTTGATGAAGAAATTGTGGAAATTTGCATCAAGTTGGCAGATAGTGGTAAGCGTGTAATAGTGGCAGGGTTAGATCAAGATTTTAGTGGAAAACCTTTTGGCTCGATGCCAATCTTGCTTGCCATAGCAGAATATATTACAAAATTAAATGCAATTTGTGTTAAATGTGGAAACCCTGCTAGCAGGACACAACGATTAACACATGATAAATCTACGGTTGTGGTGGGTACTTCAAAAATTTATGAAGCACGCTGCCGAAACTGTCATGAGGTGTTAGAATGATGTATTTTCAAAGATTATTGATTACTCTGGTTAACGTTTATTCGATGATAATTCTTGTTAGAGCTGTTGTCTCTTGGGTTTCTCCAAATCCACATAACGAATTATATCGAATATTAATAAAGATTACAGAACCTGTTTTAGGAAGAATTCGCAGATTATTACCAATGTCCGGGATCGATTTTTCGCCCTTCATTGTTATCGTTCTGCTTAATTTTATTAAGAATTTGATAATGGGAGTATAGATGGTTCATAAGATTCGTGAAGCTGCTGATTTTATCAAAAGCAAACTGGATTTTTCTCCGGAACGTGCTGTCGTTTTGGGAACCGGGCTCAATTCTATTGCTGAGATGATTAATGATCCGATCATTATTCCATATCAGGATATTCCGGAATTGCCTGTTTCTACGGCACCGTCTCACGCCGGGAGATTAGTTGCCGGTTTTTTGAATGATACACCTATCATTATCATGCAGGGACGTCTCCATTATTATGAAGGCTATTCGATGGCAGAGATAACTTTCCCTATCAGGCTTCTTAAGGCTATCGGCATAAAAGAATTAATTATCACAAATGCGGCCGGAAGTTTGAATGCTAGTATGGTTCCGGGAGATATAGTTCTGCTTGAAGATCATATAAATTTCATGGGAACAAATCCATTGATTGGTGAAAATTTAGAATCTTTGGGTGAAAGATTTCCCAGTATGAACGAGCCATATAATCTTAAGATGATTGCTCAAGCTGAAGATTTGGCTAAAGAACATAATTTCAAAGTTCAACGTGGAGTTTATCTGGCAGTTACCGGTCCTAATTTTGAAACAAAAGCTGAATGTAAAATGTTTGCTGCAAATGGAGCTGATTTGGTGGGAATGTCCACCGTTCCTGAAGTAATTGTGGCGATCCATTCCGGAATTAAAGTTTTAGGGATTTCGGTAGTAACGAATTTATCGAATATTTTTCATGCAGAAGCACATAGTCAGGAAGAGGTGCGTGCGAATGCTGCAAAAGCAAAGCAGCATTTAGAAATACTGATAACAAATGTATTATCAAACAGAGGAGCTAAAAATGACTGAAAAAAAATTAACCCCCAAGCAATTAGAAAAATACAAAAATCTTTTATTGAAAGAGCGTGATGAAGCACAGAAAATGATTAGCACAATTGATGAAATGCAAAAAAAAGGCAGTAAAGATTCAAGTGGCGATTTATCGTCATATTCCATTCATCAAGCAGATCTTGGAACTGATACCATTAATGCGGAAAAAAATGTGTATCATCTAAATCGTTGCATCGAAAAAGTGAAAAATATCAACCAAGCTCTTCACCGTATTCATGACGAAACTTATGGTCTTTGTGAAATGTGCGGTGCAGTAATTCCAAGTAAACGCCTTAATGTTCTTCCTTTTGCCAAGCAATGCATTGATTGCAAGTCTAAATCGGAAGAGAAGCAGAGAAGAAATCGTTAGTGAGAAAATTAAAATATTTTTGGATCACTATCGTTATCGTTATTCTCGATCAGATAAGCAAATATGCTGTAAGAAATTGGGTAGACTTTGGCAGTAGGAATGTAATCAAGATTACCGAAAAATTCTTTTGGCTAACGAAAGTTCAAAATACCGGAGCTGCTTTTAGTTTTAGCTTTGGCTCGGTTTCTCTTAATCGTTTTATTTTCATAACGATTAGCATATTGGCTGTGTGTTTACTTGTTTATTATATTTTGAAAACAAAAATTAAAACTGAAAAAATTGCTTTTGCCCTCGTTTTGGGAGGGGCGGTTGGAAATCTGCTGGATAGAATATTTATTGGAAGTGTTACCGATTTTATTTGGTGGGACTTTCCGGATGTGATTATGTACAGATGGCCTGTTTTCAATATTGCTGATAGTGCTATTGTTGCTGCTGTTTCAATTTTAGTTGTTTTTTATCTTTTGAACTTGGAGACAAACA
>DAOWES010000166.1 GCA_030638385.1 Candidatus Cloacimonadota bacterium
CATGTTCATATTCAGATTTTTGCAATTGCTCGGTGAAAGTTGTTAATTCTACCTTCTCACCACTCCCCAACCTTTTGGCAGCATAACCATATTTATTATCATCACCCAGTTCCAAAAGCTTTTCAAATTCAATCTCTGCCTTAATACTATCGATAGTTACATTTTGATATAACCATAATTTCACAAATCTTGAATATGGAATAAACTCGTCTTCATAACTCTCAATAATTCGTTTTGTTCGCTTAATTTTTTCAATTACGCTTAAATATTCTGTTGAATCTACCGTAGCATAATTTATTGAAACTACTGAATCTTTTTCTGTTGCTACTGTAGTAATTTCCAGAGTATCAAATTCTACTTTCTCGAGTGTGATAATATCAGTGGAATCTTGCGAGGTAATCAACGAATCAAATGGCATTGATAATTTTAGTGAATCTAACACTATTAAAGAATCTGCCAAAATTTTGGACAATGCGATCTTGCTGATTTCCAGAGTATCAAATTCTGCTTTCTCGGGCGTGATAATATCAGTGGAATCTTGCGAAGTAATCAACGAATCAAATGGCATTGATAATTTTAGTGAATCTAACACTATTAAAGAATCTGCCAAAATTTTCGCCAATGAGACCTTGCTGATTTCCAAAGAGTCTAATTGTAACTCGAATTTCTGTTTATCTAAAATAATATTATTATAAACAACAATTGCAGAATCGGGCATTTCCAAAGTATTTACATAGTGCTCGGCCAAATTAAACTGCTGTAAAACCAGCTCATCTTGAGAGATTTCAGAATCTGGTTGATAATACTGAATTATCTGTGCAGCCACCACACTTTTGCCCAAAGCCTCTTTCACAAAAGGCGATTTTTTACGCTCTTTTTTCACATTATTATAATACTCAATTGCTTTTTCATAATTTTTTTTGTAATTAAAATAGAACTCAGCCAGATAATAGGAAGTTTCTGCCGCAAGAAATGATCCTTTATTATTTTGAATAATATTTTCACATAACCCAATAGCTTCATCAACTTGTTCATTACCAGCTTTGGCTCTTGCTAACAATAACTCTATTTTGGAGATTTCAACAAGCCGAGATTCACTCTTAATTAGTTTCTTAGCTTCATTTTCCGCTTTGTTATATTGTTCTGTTAATAGAAAATTTAAAGCAATGTAATAGCGACTATCGAGTTTAATCTGTTTCCCAACTCGAGACTTTAATAAATCATAAAATACTTTATTGGAGTCATCATACTTTTCTGCTAAATAAAAGGTTTTCCCGCGAGCAAAAAAAGCTGTTTCATACTCTTTTGATTGGGGATAATTGGTAATAACTTGGTTAAAGTAAAAATCTGCTTCCGCTAATTTTTTATCTTGAAGCTGATAATTTGCCAAAATAATTAAAGCTTTGGGATGATGATCTTCGAACTCCGGATTTTGGATAAATTCCCGTAGTTTGCTATAAGCTTCCTCTTTTTTCTTTAATTGATAGGAAATTCTGGCGAGAAATAAATGAGTATCCGGCACAAATTCGCTATTTGGATAATAGGTAAGAATATCATTAAATTTTTCGGCTGCCTGTCCGTAATTTGTTCCCTTATAAAAAAAAGTTTTAGCAAGTAGCATCACAGCATCATCTGCATAATCACTTTTTGGATAATCAGTAATTACGATTCCGCATTTTTTTATTACTTTATTATATTTCTGAATAGCACTGGGAGATGGCTTGCCATTATCTCGCAACTCCATCTCCTGTGCATCTTTAAAGTATTTTTCTGCATTGTAAAAAGTGTTATAATAGGCACAACCGGTCATTAATATTATCAGAATAAGAAGTGCATATTTTTTTTTCACAATTTCTCCTAACGTAAATTTACAAATTTCTCAACTACTTTGAGCAATCTATCTGAATCTACCAATTGCTTCGCGGCATTGATATCATTAGTAATTATTCTATCTTTATGAAGATGTTCGATCTCTTTTCTAACTTCTGCTTTTACAGCTTCCAAAGCATCGGAAGTTGGAAATTCTCTTGTATCTAATGCTTGGCAAGCACTCATCAATTCGATTCCAAGCACAAAGGCAGTGTTATCGATAATGGTACGAGCTTTCATAGCTCCAATCGTACCCATACTTACATGATCTTCCTGATTCGCAGAAGTTGGAACAGAATCTACTGAAGATGGATGAGCAAGAATTTTGTTCTCGGAAACCAGTGCTGCCGAAGAAACTTGAGCAATCATAAAGCCACTATCAAGACCGGGTCTTGGTGCTAAAAATGGTTTGAGATCTCGGTTTAAAGCAGGATTCATCATTTGCTCGATACGTCTGTCTGAGATATTTGCCAATTCTGCTACTGTAAATCCCATTGTATCTAAGGCAAATGCTACCGGTTCACCATGAAAATTCCCTCCTGAAATAACTTTATCTTGTTCAGGAAAAATCAAGGGATTATCTGTAGCGCTATTCATTTCTATTTCGATTACATTACGAACATATTTCAAAGCCTCGCGAACAGCTCCATTTACTTGAGGTGTACAACGTAAACTGTAAGGATCTTGAACATTTTCACAATCTTTATGAGATTCTCTCAATTTACTGCCATTTAGCAAATCTGTAAGATTTTTGGCAGATTCAACTTGTCCAATATGTGGACGCAAATCATGAACCAAATTATCAAATGCTGCGGAAGTTCCTTTTAGTGAATCGACAGTCATTGCGGCAATAACATCAGCAACTTGGCAAAGGTTCTCGGAACGAAGTAAATTCAGTGCACCTACACCAGCCATAACCTGAGTTCCATTATTCAAAGCCAAACCTTCTTTAGCTTGCAATACAACAGGAGTAATGTCGGCTTGTTTCATAGCCTCTTCACCGGTAATGGTTTTGCCCTTATATACATCTGAGCCTTTTCCTAAAATCACCAAAGCTAAATGAGAAAGTGGAGCCAAATCTCCGGAAGCTCCCACTGAACCTTTTTCCGGAATGCAAGGATGAACACCTTTATTAAGCATCTCAATTAAAGATTCTAATGTGCTAAGACGAATACCGGAGTGCCCTTTGGCCAATACATTTATACGTAATAGCATAATGGCACGAGTTTCTTCTTCAGATAAGTTATTACCGATTCCGGTTGCGTGACTTAATATCAGATTTTCTTGTAATTCAGCGATCTCTTCTTTTTTAATTCGAATATTAGCAAATTTACCAAAGCCTGTGGTTAATCCATAAACGACTCTATCTTCAGCAATTATTTTTTCCACATAATCTCGGCATTTAATTACTTTTTCTTTTGAAGTTGAATCTAATTGTACTTGTTCTCGATCATAGACAATTCTTTTCAAATCATCTAAAGTAAGATCATTACCATTAAGAAAAATTGGCATTTTAACTCTCCTATATCAAAGCTTAACTATCATTATAAATTCCAAATAGCACATGCTTCAATGATGTTTTTTTTATGACTAAATTTATTTTGGATAATATATGTCAACAGCAATTAGTAACTTCAATTTTTTGAGTTGAAAAAGATCAGATCTTATTGCAGTTATACTTTTCGATGCAACTTATTTGAATATTTTAGAATTTATATGAAACGAACAAAAGCGGATTAAATTCAGAATCTAAACTAACTCTCGTTTCCAATCGTTTTCTTTTCGCACTTCCCCGCAAAGAATTTATTCCACTTATTAAATGATTTAGGATGATAACTCCCGTAATTGCTTTAGACACATCAGAAAAATCTAAAATATCTGTGCGTCGACCGGAATAATAAGCACGATCATCATAGCTATCCCAGTTCCAAGAATATTCTTCGGAATAAGAATTGGCTGCGATATATAATGTTTGAGCCTCTTTCTTATTCGGAAATCTTGCGAGAGCTTGCTCTGCGATGAAAGAATTGTAGCCTCCCGTTTCATAACCGGAGCTGGCAAAAGCTTTCATATGATCATAAAAATCTTCATCAAAATCTAATGAAGGATCGATATGCGCAAACTGAACAGCATAATTATGAGCCTTTCTTTCGCTTAATGTTCTCTCATTATTCACATAATATTTTGAAAGCCACAAAATTGTTTCAGCTGTTATGAAAACAAAACCACTATAATTATTGGCCGATAACTCACCCCAACCCGGAACAATAGCAGATTTAAAAAATGAGGAAATAGGAACTTCTGAAGATGTTACCTGCACTTTAGGTTGAAGGTCTTCTGCAAAAATAATTGGCTCTGCACTTAAGCTAGCAAGGCAGAGCAATCCAAAAATTATTAGTTTAGAACTTAATTTCATATAATATCCTTAGCCCATTTCTGGTAAAGTCCGGAGCAACTTGCAGTTCTCCCAAATCTTTTTC
>DAOWES010000138.1 GCA_030638385.1 Candidatus Cloacimonadota bacterium
AAAACGAGATCTAATACGAATCAGCTACGAATCGCATTAAATTGGATGTTTACCACGTATTATGATAATCAAAAGCTTGACGATAAATCTGTAATTAATAATTTACGAAAAAAAATATAAGTTAAGGTAGATATGAATATATTATTAATTGGCGTTCAAGGAAGTGGAAAAGGAACGCAAGCAAAATTATTAAGCAAAAAGCTAAATTTGCCTCATATAAGCTCCGGAGAGCTTTTTAGAGCTCATATAGATAATAAAACAGAGTTGGGGATAATTGCCGATAGTTTTATTAATCGAGGTCATCTTGTAGCGGATGAATATGTTTATGATATGGTAGAAGCAGAATTGAAGAAGTACCCGAATGGTTTTATTTTAGATGGTTTTCCTCGCACAGTACCGCAGGAGAAATTTCTCATGGAACATTATAAGATCGATTATGTTTTCTGGCTTGAATTAGATGATGATGAATCTTTCCGAAGAATATCTTCAAGATTTCATTGTAGCAAATGTGATTCCGATTATAACCTCTTATATAAAAAGCCAGTGAAGGCAGGAATTTGTGATTCATGTGGTGGAAAATTAATTCAGCGCCGCGATGATACTCCGGAATACATTCTTAAGCGTTTGGAAAAATTTCATCAAAAAACCAGAAACGTATTTATGAAATCTGATGGTAGCTATTTATTAAAGGAGATAGATGCTTCGCGTTCGATTGAAGAAATTCATCAACAAATCATCAATTGTATCAAGGATAATTAAAATAGGATGAGAGATATTCTAAAAAAAATTGGAAAAGTAATTAACCCATCGCTATTCCTTTGTGCAATTATTAATATATATTATTTATTTTTTACGATTTTACCGGAGATGGCAAGGTTTGAAGGTTTATTTACCAAGACATCAGCCTTTATTTTAGCTTTAAGCTTGGTGCAACGATTATTAGAACAGAAGAAAAAAATCAAATTACGTTTTATCATACCGGATCTTGCTTTTATTATAATTCTTTTTAGCATTAGTGGCTCAAATCGAGTTTTTCAAATATATCTTTTGGGACGTCAAACCTACTATTTTGTAAATTTTTTAATAGCGCATTTCAATAGGGGAGAACTTAAGGAAAAACTTTCTAATAATCCACCGGTAATAGTATTAATTAGTTTTTTATTAGCTATCTTTATCGGATCGCTTCTGTTAATGCTTCCCAATGCAACTGTTGATGGGCAGAGAACATCTTTTATGGGTGCTGTTTTTACTTCAACTTCTGCTACCTGTGTAACCGGGTTGATTGTTTATGATACAGCAACGCATTTCACAATGCTCGGTCAGACTATCATTTTGTTTCTTATTCAAATTGGTGGTTTAGGTATTATGACAATTTCAAGTGCTTTTGCAATAATGTTGGGGCAAAGGATGACTATTAAGCATGAAAGTATGATGCTTAATGTGGTTGGTGGATCGAATAAAATAGATATGAGAAATTTGATAAGAAGCATTATATTGGCGACAGTTATTATTGAGCTAATTGGTGCAGCTATTTTGTATTTTACGTTTCATAACGAATTTAATACAATTAATGAAGCTACTTATTATTCAGTATTTCACTCGATATCTGCCTTTTGTAACGCTGGTTTTAGCTTATATAGTGATAACTTTATGGATTTTAAATTTAACTTTAATATAAATTTTGTAATAACCTCATTAATTATTTTAGGCGGAATTGGTTTTCCGGTAATTTCGGATGTAAAAAAACAATTATTTAAAAAGCCCGGGCTGATTCGTTTATCTCTTCATTCCAAAATAGTTATCACAACCACTTCTATTCTTATTCTTATTGGCATGATTGGTTTCTTTATAGCTGAATACAACCAGCAAATGGCAGGATTTAACATAGCCGAGAGATTGTATACATCTTACTTCCAATCTGTAACTACAAGAACTGCCGGTTTCAATACATTAGATAATGGGACGCTAAGTTACAGCTCTATTATGCTAACGATCATTCTAATGTTTATTGGGGCGTCACCCGGTTCAACCGGTGGAGGTGTGAAAACCACAACCTTAGCAGTAATTTTCGTTTCGGTTTCAGCTCTTTTCAGAGGAAATCGCGATGTTAATATTTTTAGACGTCGGGTGGCTGATGATATTATCAAAAAAGTAATGGCACTTATTGCCATATCGATTTTGATAATTTTCTTTATGATATTCTTACTTTTTATGACAGAAAGTTTGAGTTTTGAAAAGATACTCTTTGAAGCAATATCGGCCTTTGGAACAGTTGGTTTATCCATGGGTATCACATCGCAACTTACCGCTGCGGGAAAAGGAATAATTATCTTCTTAATGTATTTTGGAAGAGTAGGACCTCTTACTTTGATATTTGCAATATCGGGTGCTCAAGCCAAGAGTCATTTTACATTTGCAGAAGAAAAATTTAGTATTGGATAGAACTTGAAAATATAGGAGAATTTATGGCAAAATTTGCAGTTATTGGATTAGGGAAATTTGGCTTTAATGTAGCAACCACATTATTTGATAATGGTGCAGAAGTAATTGCTATCGATAATAATAAAGCCATGATAGATGAGATCAACGGGAAAGTTAGCGCTGCAATATATATGAATAGTACCGATGAAAAAGCACTTAAAAATAATGATATTCAAGATGTGGATGCCGTAATTTTGGCAATTGGTAATAATATCGAAGTAAGCGTACTAACTACAGTGATTCTCAAGAAAATTGGTATTACAAATATCTATGCAAAAGTAGATAGTAAGGTGCACGGAAGAATTTTGGAATTATTGGGAATTAAAAATGTTATTTTCCCGGAAGAGCAGATTGGAAAGCAGTTGGCAAACTCATTACTCTCTAGCAATGTAATTGAATATATAGATTTATCATCAGGTCATAGTGTGGTGGAATTGATTGTTCCTGAAGCATGGGTGGGTAAGACATTGCAACAGCTTGCACTTCCTTCGGAACGTGGAATCAATATCATTGCCATCAAATATACAGAGCAATCTGTAACAGAGGATGGCGAAAATATTATTGGTCATAAAATCAATGATATGCCCGGTGCAAATGATGTGATTAATGAAGAAGATGTGCTTGTGCTTATTGGTCCCAAAGCAATGATTAATAAGCTGATAAACGAAACAACCGATAGGAGTAAATAAAATGAAATTTTCTTTTACTGCAAAAATTCGCTTTGTAATCATATTAATGCTAATGATCTCTATAATTCAAGGGACAATATTATTGCATCTCTTAGCGGGAGATTCTCCCAATCTCCTAGACGTGCAAAACACGATCTATATAATCACTTTCTTACAACTTATCGTGGCAATCATTATAATCTCATACATTCCGATATTTTTGCATAAAGCCTTTAATGAGATGCACCATATACTAAAAGATATTAGCCGCGGAATCTATAATATCGACGTTGATCTTGCAGAATATGAGAAAACAACGGATAAGGAATTTTTTACAGTTATCTTTTCTTTAAAAGAGATGATAAAATCGATCGTAAAATTTGATAAACTAAAAAAGGATAAAATTGTAGAGCATCATAATCGAATCCAAGCTATCTTGAATTTAACCGAAGATGGTTTTTTGATAATAGATAATATGGGAAAAATTATCTATTCCAATGATGTTATCTTGGAAACATTCCCCTCAATGCAGGAAAAAACAAATATTATCGATTCAAATTTTCCTCCGGAAATTGAGAATAATATTAAGAAATACGCAATACTCGTGATAAAGTCCGGCTCAAAACAAGTTAGTCAAAATAATTTTTTCCCAACTCTGAAGAAACATATTACTTTGAAAAGTGCAATTGTAAGAGATTCAACCGGAGAGATTTGTGGAGCTGTGATCGCACTTACAAATCTGCCAAAACTTTCAGAAGATAAAAAAATAGAACAGAAAAAAATAGAACAGGAAGCTAATAAATGAAAATTAAATTTGAAGATACAACCGAGCGTCTGGATAAATATATTATTCAGCTTGGAATTGATGAAGTTTATTCTCGTTCATACGTGAATAAATTGATGCTAGATGGCTATATAAAAGTTAATGGTAATATTGAAAAGAAAAGTTATAAACTAGTTCCCGGTGATGAAATAGAAATTATTCTGCCGGAGAAGAAAAACGATTTTAGCGTTGAGCCTCAAGATCTTCCGCTTGAAATTATCTACCAAGATGATTATTTAGCTATTGTGAATAAACCGGCCGGCATGACTGTTCATCCGGCACCCGGCAATCCCAATAATACGTTGGTAAATGCCGTTGCCTTTCACTTAAATGGTCAATTGTCATGTGGTGCTACTCGCTATAGACCCGGTATTGTGCATCGATTAGATAAGGATACAACCGGTTTGTTGGTTATTGCCAAAGATGATAAAACTCATGCTCTACTTTCTGATCTTTTTCAGAAAAGAAAAATTGATAAATATTATTT
>DAOWES010000056.1 GCA_030638385.1 Candidatus Cloacimonadota bacterium
CTTTTGACAATATTGGTTTGCGCCAGAGCAAGTTTACTGGCCCGGCTTGCAATCCTTATAGGTTTCATTTTACCCTTTACATAAGTTGTTTTTTACATTCCTTCTGCGCTTTTTACATTATAATTGGGGCGGATTCAAGCGTTTTGTTCGAGTACCGAGAGGCTTACTTGCAATCATAAGCTGCATTTAATATGATTGTGATATGGCTTGAGGTTGGAGCGTCGTGCGTGATGTGTATTGCGCAGTACGATATACGAGAATGAAAGACCGCATATCTAGTATTGAGCGCAGGATTTTGGCTGTTCTTCAAGAAGGATTGCCAAAAAGTCAGACTCCATATGAGGATATGGCCCAGAGAGCAGGTATAAAAACCGGGCAATTGTTAGTGGTATTAAGGAAGTGGAAACACATCTGTTAGATTTTGATGGTGATCTTTATGGTAAGAAAGTGGAAGTCTTTTTTGTGCAGCGCTTACGTGATGAAGAAAAATTTGAAAGTAAAGATCAATTAATTACTGCGATCAAAGATGATGTCGTGAAATCGAGAGAAATATTAGATAGAATTAATAAGTAATGATCAATTATGAATTATGACAAGTGACGAGTGACGAGTTACAAGTGACGAGTGTCACACTGAGCGGAGACGAAGTGTAAGAATTAAAGTGTGAAGTTCGAATATTGTTGTTCAGCGTTTACCAGCGGTTAATTATTTATTTCCCATTTTAAATTACATTAAATTATTTCATTTGACCAAGCAGGGTTTGAATAATGCTTGAATTAAAATTTTTAGGAGAGCAGATGTTTTTTTGTACAGAATGCGGTGGAGAAACCTCCAAATGGAGTGGTAAATGCCCTCATTGTAGCGCTTGGAATAGTTTGAAAGAGACAACTAAAGTAGTAGGGAAAAAGAAAAAAAATCAGCCCAAAGATCATACTCAAGTAGCTAAAGCAATTAAACTGAACGAGATAAATATAACCCAAAAAATCAGGATAAAAACAGGAATTGGTGAATTTGATGGTACGTTGGGTGGTGGAATTGTACCCGGGATGGTGGTATTAATCGGGGGAGAGCCGGGAGTTGGGAAATCAACCTTAATGTTGCAGTCGGCAAATGAAATTGCAAAAAGTGGTAAGAAAGTACTTTATGTCTCAGGTGAAGAAAGTCGTGAGCAGATTGGCTTGCGTGGCAAAAGACTTATGTGTGATGCTGAACATCTGTATTTACTTTGCTCCACAGAAGTTAATGATGTTTTCAAAGCTTTAAGCGAAGTTGAACCGGAACTGGTTGTAATCGATTCTATCCAAAGTGTTTACACTGATGGTATCGATAATGCGCCCGGTAGTATTTCTCAATTGCGAGAATGCACGGCCATTTTCACGAGAATGGCAAAGCAGAATAATATCCCCTTTTTTTTAATCGGGCATGTTACCAAAGATGGTGCTGTGGCCGGACCTAAAATTATTGAGCATATGGTGGATACTGTGCTTTATTTCGAGGGAGAACAGCAGAAGCAGTTTAAGATTTTACGTGCGACTAAAAATCGATTTGGTTCTACCAATGAAATTGGGATATTTCAGATGCAGACAGATGGCTTAACGGAAGTAGCAGATCCGTCTGAAATTTTCTTTAATCGTGAAGATAACAGTACCGGTACTGCAATCGGCTGCGTAATAGAAGGTTCGCGAGCCTTTTTGGTAGAAGTTCAAGCTTTGGTTGCAAATGCAAATTATGGTAATTCGCAACGTGTGGCTTTGGGATTCGATCACCGTAAATTAGCTTTGCAATTAGCTCTTATAGACAAAAATCTGGGTCTTGACCTGAAAAATAATGACGTGTTTGTAAATCTAATTGGCGGAATAAAAGTTGCAGAACCATCGGTAGATTTGGCTACGGTCGCTGCTATCTTATCCAGCTTCAAGGATATGGCTTTGCCGGAAGGAACAATTTTAATTGGTGAAGTTGGTTTGAATGGAGAAGTGAGACCTGTAAGCCAATCGGAAAAGAGAATTAAAGAGGCCAGAAAATTGGGTTATGCCAATATTATTATCTCTTCTCGTACCAAAAATATTCCCGACAATATCAAAGTTACCAAAGTCAAACACATTCGGCAGCTTTTTCCCATTTTGTTTAATTGATATTTTTACCACTAAATCACAAAGCCCCTAAGCACAGGAAAAAGTACTAAAATCCTGCGGATTAAAATAGACAATATAATAACGAAAACTGGCTTGTCTCATTGAGATATTCTCTCACGTTGTTCTCATGAAATGTCAATATTGGATTGATGAAATGAGACCCTTCGTCTCCGCTCAGGGTGACTCCTCAGGGTGACAAATGTTTTCCTTTTTATCTCGCCTCCTTTCTCTCTTTTTTGTGCCTCTTAGTGTTTTCGGGTAAGCCATAGGTTTACCAGCCTCTGGATGGCTTATAAACCTCAGGATAATTTACACAAAAAAGCGTTACACTTCCGAATTCTAAGCAGAATAAACTTTGGCTAACAGCTTGTCCCATTTGCAGATAGCAATTATTTGTTTGACATAATAACACGATATTGAAAATTTAACCAAAATGAAATATAAGGAAATATATGCCTGAACAATTTATATTATTATTAATTATTGGAATCTCAGCCGGGATACTTTCCGGTTTATTCGGAATAGGTGGCGGAGTTATTATTGTGCCAGCCTTGGTAACCCTAGTAGGGTTTGGTTTACGTGAAGCTTGTGGAATTTCTTTGGCAGCGTTGCTTTTACCAGTTGGGCTTTTTGCCGTAATAATTTTCCGGAGAGCAAAATCAATAGATCTTCGCGCTTCACTTTTCATAGCAATTGGGCTACTGACAGGTGTATTTGGCGGAGCGAAATTAGCATTATATTTTGATGCCGGTTTCATGAAAATACTTTATGGTATTTTTCTGTTTTTTATAGGCTTACGTTTTATCAATCCAATCGAACGAATTCGGAAACTATTTGGAAAGGAAGTAAAATCTGTTATTGAACAAGAAACGAAACAGATTAAATGGAATGAAGCATTGTTGCTGGGTGTTTTTGCCGGTATCCTTTCCGGTTTATTTGGAATTGGCGGGGGAGTTATAATCGTTCCTGTATTGGTTAGTATGATGAAATATGACCAAAAAGTTGCTGCCGGAACATCTTTGGGAGCACTATTATTACCGGTAGGGTTACCCGGAGTAATGGTTTATTTAAAAGCCGGGACACTATCAATTTTATCAGCTGCACCAGTGGCATTTGGTTTACTGTTAGGTGCATATTTGGGAGCACACATAGCGGTTCGTGTTCCATCGAAATTGCTAAAGAGTGCTTATGGAATATTTTTATTATTTATTGCTATTAGATTTGTTCTATAAATGTGCATTATTTTTTCGATAGGTTAAAACCTATCTCTGAAATGAATAAAATCCTGCGGATTAAAATAGA
>DAOWES010000130.1 GCA_030638385.1 Candidatus Cloacimonadota bacterium
ATTATTGCTATAATTCTTGTTAAAGAATCATTATAGAATTGCTCGACCTGGGAGAGTACATCAAGATCGCTTAGATGAATTGGCAGAAAAAGGGATCAGATTGATAGATAAAGAACCTCGCGGTGGGGCTCATGGTGCAGATATTGCTTTCTTGCATCCAAAATCTACCGGTGGTGTTTTAGTGGAACTCTGCAAAGAAAAACACTAAAATAGTTCTATTGATTAAATAAATTATAGCTCCGGCCATTTTGGTTGGAGCTTTTTTTTTACATTTTTTCGTTAATGTTGTTTTCAAAAAAAAGCTATCTTCAGCTTATTCTCCAATATTATGTAGCATAGGCTTATCTAAAAGAGCATGAAATTTTAATTCCAATAACAATCCGAGTTCATTGTTTTTCGCACTGTAAACCCACTATATTTAGTTCCCCAAATATTATGCTAACTTCTTTTATAAGATGAAACTAAAAAAAATATATGAAATGAGAAATATCGCTTGCCTTGCTTTGCCAAAGTAAAAATTTTACACACATGATAATTGCTGATTATAAAAGGAGATATATATATATGGAAACAAAAATCGCAAAGTTGCATGCAAAGCGTGAAGAAGCCAGACTTGGTGGTGGCGAAAAGCGTATTGCTGCTCAACACGCAAAAGGGAAATTAACAGCCCGAGAAAGAATCGATAGGCTTCTTGATGTAGATAGCTTCGAAGAATTTGACATGTTCAGAACACATAACTGCACCGATTTTGGAATGGAAAAAACAAAACCGGTTGGTGATGGTGTGGTGACCGGCTATGGAACAATAGAAGGCAGAATTGTTTATGTTTATGCCCAAGATTTTACTGTTGTCGGTGGCTCTCTTTCCAAAACACATGCCGAAAAAATCTGTAAAGTTATGGATATGGCAATGAAGATGGGAGCTCCAATCATTGGTTTGAATGATTCCGGTGGCGCTCGTGTTCAAGAAGGTGTGGATGCTCTTGCCGGCTATGCTGAGATTTTCTTGAAAAATGTAATGGCTTCCGGTGTGATTCCTCAAATTAGTGCGATCATGGGACCTTGTGCCGGTGGCGCAGTTTACTCTCCCGCAATTACTGACTTTGTTGTGATGAACAAAGAAACCAGTTATATGTTTGTAACCGGCCCTAAAGTGGTGAAAACAGTGTTAAACGAAGATATCTCTACCAATGATTTGGGCGGCGCAATGGTTCACGGTAGTAAAAGTGGAGTGGCTCAATTTGTTACTGAAGATGAAGCGGAGACAATTTCACTTATTAGAAATTTGGTTACTTATCTTCCTCTAAATAATATGGAAGCAGCTCCTTATGTAGCTTCAACTGATACAATCGAAAGAAGATGCGAAGAATTAAATTCAATAATTCCCGAGAATGCCAATAAGCCTTATGATATTTTAGATGTTATTCATTCAATTACTGATGATAACGAATTTTTGGAAGTAGCCAGAGACTTTGCTCAAAACATTGTAGTGGGTTTCGGTAGAATGAATGGACAGACGGTTGGCTTTGTAGCAAATCAACCAAAAGTTTTAGCAGGTGTTCTTGATATCAATGCCTCCGTAAAATCAGCAAGATTTGTACGTTTTTGTGATTCGTTTAATATCCCATTAGTTGTTTTGGAAGATGTACCGGGTTTCTTGCCGGGTTCAAACCAAGAGCACAATGGTATCATTCGTCACGGTGCAAAACTGTTATATGCTTTTGCTGAAGCAACTGTTCCCAAAATCACCATTATCTTAAGAAAAGCTTATGGTGGAGCTTACTGTGTGATGAATAGTCGTCATATGCGTGCAGACGTAGTTTATGCTTGGCCAAATGCCGAGATTGCAGTAATGGGACCAAAGGGTGCTGTGGAAATTGTTTTCCGTAAAGAAGTGAAAGACGCTGAAAATGTAGAAAAGATCATTGCAGAGAAAGAACAAGAGTATAAAGATAGATTTGCAAATCCATTTAAGGCAGCTGAGAAAGGATATATTGATGATGTAATCGAACCTGCGGCAACAAGATTCAGAATCATCAGATCTTTGGAAATGTTAGCTACAAAGAAAGATTCAAATCCTCCTCGTAAACACGGCAATATCCCTTTATAATTGGTGAATTTATGAAAAAAATGATGATTATTTTGATGCTCTTTGCTTTTGCTTTTTGCTTTGCAGAGACAGAGATGAGTTTGGATTTGACCCCAAACACAACCTTTGAGCAATTGAGCAAACAAACACATATCCCGATCAAGAAGTTATCAACTTTATTGAATGGTAAATATGAGAAAGAAACGACAATTGCCGAAGCGGAATTGAACAAGAATCAAATTGAAGATGCGATTGAAAAATTTTCAAACAAAAAAGAAGGCTATTATTGGTCTATCGTCCTCATCGGAATGCTAATTGTTTTTTGCAGTCTTATGCTTACCGGCTTTCTCATCGGATTGCTTAAACATCTAAATTTGATAGATAAATTCAAAGAGGAAAGAGAAGCTAGAAAATCTAAGCCTATTATCAAAAAGATATCTACAGTTGATGGTAATATGAGTAACGATGAAATCGTGGCAGTGGTAACTGCTATTTATCTTCATGAATTGGACGTTGAAGAGAAAAACAAGATGAATCTTACTTGGAAAAGAGCGCCATTGAGTATGTGGCAGGCGGCCAGTAAAGTAAATTTACCAAATAGAATATTTTTTAGATCAGGGAGGAAATTTTAATGAAGACATATAAATTTAAAATAAATAAAGATAAGTATACTGCTAAAATTGTTAAATACATGGGGGATTCGGTTGTTGTAGAAGTAAATAATGGAACTTATCATGTTGAAATCGAGCATGAAAAGATGAAAGCTCCAAAATTAGTTAGATCTCAAAAATCTTCCGGTTCTGCTGTTCCTGTAGCAGCTTCAAAGCCAGTTGTTACCGGAGCCGGGTCAGTGATAGCACCCATACCCGGTCAGATTCACTCTCTTTTAGTAAGTGAAGGCGATAACGTAAATTCAGGTGATCCGGTACTTATCTTGGAAGCGATGAAAATGGAATCTGAGATAAATGCTACCGCAACCGGAACGATCAAGAAAATTGTTGTTAGTAAAGGTGAAAATGTTCAAGAAGGGCAACTCTTATTGGAGATTGGAGAATAAGCAATGGCTGAATTATTAAATTTCTTTGAAACAACCGCTATTGCTCAAATGCAATGGAATTTTTTAATCATGATCGTAATTGGATTGCTTTTCATTTTTTTGGGAATTGCCAAAAATTATGAACCCCTTTTACTGGTTCCAATTGGATTTGGAATAATTTTGGGCAATGTTCCCGGTACTATGGGTGTGTATGTTGAAGGGTCTGTGATGAATTATTTGTATTGGGGAGTGAAAGCCGGAATTTATCCACCACTTATCTTTTTGGGTATTGGTGCTATGACAGATTTCTCTACCTTAATTGCAAATCCAAAACTCATCTTATTGGGAGCCGCTGCGCAATTTGGTATTTTCGCAACTTTTATCGGGTCAATTTGGCTTGGATTCAATGTTACTGAAGCAGGGGCAATTGGTATCATCGGTGGGGCTGATGGTCCTACTTCTATTTTCCTTTCATCTTTGTTAGCTCCGCACTTAGTAGGTCCTATTGCTATTGCTGCTTATTCTTATATGGCTTTGGTTCCTGTTATACAGCCTCCTATCATCAAACTACTTACTTCCAAAAAAGAACGTTTGATTAAGATGAAAACTCCAAGATTGGTTTCTAAAAGAGAGAAAGTACTCTTTCCAATTATGGGTGCTTTAGTAACCATTGCAATTGCTCCGGGTGCTTCTGCGCTTTTGGGAATGCTTTTCTTTGGTAATCTCATCAAGGAAAGTGGCGTTACCGAAAGATTAGCTGAAACAGCTAGAAAGCCTCTGATTGATATTGTAACTATTTTATTGGGAATTACTGTGGGTGCTAGTACTCAGGCAGATGTATTTCTGCGAATGGAATCTGTTAAGATTTTCGGATTGGGTGCATTTTCTTTTTGTATTGCCACAGCCACAGGTGTGCTTTTTGCCAAATTCATGAACCTTTTCCTCAAAGAAAAGATCAATCCAATGGTTGGAGCTGCGGGTGTTTCTGCTGTGCCGGATAGTGCTCGAGTAGTTCATCATGTGGGTCAAGAATATGATAAAACAAATTTCTTGCTTATGCACGCAATGGCGCCAAACGTAGCCGGTGTAATCGGTTCTGCTGTTGCTGCCGGTGTATTGTTAGGAATTTTAGGATAATATTGATAATTGGAATATATAAAAACCGGGCTTAATCGAGCCCGGTTTTTTTTATTTCAATTATTTATCCCATTTCCATTCGGAACGTTCTAAGAAATCGGCAAATTCAAGATCGAGTTTTGTGGTAATGGTTATATGTTTGTCTAATCTAAAGTGATGAAATTTAAGTTCTATAGCTATAAGCATCAATCTATTCAAATTAAAGTTATCTCTAAATATTTGATTATGCTCTCCTTTTCCATGCATAGTGTCGCCTATGATATGATGTGATATGTGGGCACAATGTTTACGGATTTGATGATATCGGCCTGTCTTGGGCCTAAATTCTACCAATGAATAACGCGAAGTTTCAAATTCTTTACAGGGAATGTCAAAGCTCGCTGTTGCCAATCGTTTATATTCTGTTTTAGCTTCTTTTCTTTCCTTATTCTTTTCTGCGCTAAGAGCATAATCTATTATGCCGGCCGGTTCGGTGTAGCCTCTTACTACAGCTAAATACTTTTTTTCTATCAACCGTTGTTGAATTTGGTTAGAGAGTTCTCTGGCAGCTTCTTTATTCAAAGCAAAAGCAATAACGCCGGAAGTTGGACGATCCAGCCGATGTACGGGAAATAATTTTTGCCCAATTTGGTCGCGTAGCGTTTGTAGCAAAAAAATTTTATCATCAGATTTATGCGAACGATGCACCAAAATTCCTGTTGGTTTATGCACAATTACATAATCTTCATCATGAAATAAAATATCTAACATTAAATTTATCCTTTTTTTGCTTTTTTTTTTAAGCACTTGCGAACAAGCACTTGGTTCGGTCAAGAAATTACTGTAGGATTTATAAACCTTATTTTGATCTTAAGGTGAGTTATTTTCCCGAGCTCTTTTCGATAGGTTAAAACCTATCTTTGAAATAAATAAAATCCTGCGGATTAAAATAGACACAGATCAACACAGATGAGCACAGATTTGTGCGACTATGGCTATTGTCGCCTACTTCCAAGCAGACCAATCTCGTCTCATTGATGCTTGCCCACCTCTGGTGGAAAGACGAGAACGCTTTTTGGGGTAATATATTTCATTTTCACCACGAAATCCCTAAGGCACGAAGTTCCCTAAAA
>DAOWES010000129.1 GCA_030638385.1 Candidatus Cloacimonadota bacterium
GTTTTGGGGAAACGTCCTTTACCCTTGTAGCCACAAGCAAGTTTGCCATATTCCGGTTCCATGAATAAATATCCAAAATTTGAAAGCTTGGAAATATTCTCTTGTACAATCGGATTCTCATACATGTGGATATTCATTGCCGGCACAAAAAGAACTTTGGCAGTGGTTGCCATTATGGTTGTGGAAAGAAGGTCATCGGCAATGCCGCCGGCTATTTTACCAATGATGTTGGCAGTGGCCGGAGCAATAACTACTAAGTCTGCCCAATCAGCCAAGGAGATGTGTTCGATATCTGCTTCAACATCAAACATCTTGGTTATTGTGCGCTGATGAGTGATCGATTTGAAAGTTAAGGGAGAGATTATTTCACAAGCGTTTTGAGTGAGAATGGTTTTTACCGTTGCACCAAGCGAAGTTAATTTGCTGGCAAGATCAACCGCTTTATAGGCTGCAATTCCGCCGGTTACTCCCAATAAAATCTTTTTTCCTTCTAACATCATTTTTCTCCCGATTTTTTAATATCACCATTATTTTTTTCGATTTGCAATTTTGTAAGGGGCTATTTATCCGTCAAGCCAATAGCTTGAAGCATTATTTGATATTAATAAATGAGGTTGAGCTTTTGGGAAAATATTATTTTTACTTCATTTTATTTCAATAAGATTGACAGGAAAAATGTTTTTTAGGAATTTCTGAATAGATAGAGTGCTTTTTTTATCTCATTTTAATATTTTTTTTAGCTAGGAGAAGCTTGGGGTGTGGAAAAATGTTTTTTTTAAAATAGGAGGAGATTATGAAAAAATTACTAATTAGTTTATTTATTATTTTGCTGAGTTTCTCGGCAGTGTGGGCAGAAGGAAGTTTCGAAGAAACAATGGAAGATCTTTCCGGTATAGCAGCCGAGGGTTATGTTGGACCGATTGTATCCGCTTTTGGAACAAATATGAACGGTGGCTGGTTTCACAAAGTTCCTAATAAAAAATTTCTAAATATCGATTTGGAATTTGGTGTTGTAGTGATGGGAACAGTATTTCCCAAAGATGATGAGTTTTTTAATGTGAATGGAGATTTCACTTTTACTAAAGACCAAGCTGCAAGTTTAACCTCAGATTATTCTAGTACTCCTGAAATTCAAGATGCTTTGATTGAATCTATAATAAACCAAAGTTTTAACGTGGGAATTAGTGGGCCAACCATTATTGGACCGGCAGATGACGAAATTAAGATTGAATTTCATGAGCAAGATTTGGCAGTAACTTATGAAGCATACGGGCAATCTATAACAGATACTCTAACAGTTCCCGGACAGCAGATTGGTTTAGGAGTGGGTGGACTTTTGGAAGATATGCCAATCTTGCCTTTGGTTGCTCCACAAATTGGAATTGGTTCTTTATTTGGTACAAAAATTTATGCAAGATATCTACCTACGATGGATATGGGGAATGAGTTAGGGGAATTAAGCTATGTTGGATTCGGAATTCAGCATAATGTGAAAGCATGGCTTCCGGTTCCATTACCTATAGATTTGTGTTTGGCTTTCTACACTCAAAAACTTGATATGGGGAAATATGTATCTGCTTCTGCTACAACTTTTGGTGTGAATGCAGGTAAAACTTTAGGATTTAGATTTTTGAATATTACTCCATATGCCGGGTTTATGCTTGAAGAATCTAAAATGAAGTTCGAATATGACTATGAAATTGGAATAAGTCAGGATACAGATGAAGTCATAAAGCAACATATCGAATTTGAATTAGAAGGCGAGAATAAAAGCCGGCTAATCCTTGGTTTGGCTTTTAGATTGGGTGTATTTAATTTAAGTGCTGATTACAATATTGGTAAATATGAATCTCTTACTGCAAATTTTGGAATGGCATTTTAAAAGAAATTATCATACTTTGAATAATATGGGATGAAGGCGGCAATAGCCGCCTTTTTCTTTCTCAAGAGAAAAAAAAACACACCTCCCGGCTAAAGCCGTACTCCTCTGATAGAGGAGAATAATAGCAAAGTGTAATCAATCCCCTCTAGCAGAGGGGTGGCAGTGAAACTGACGGGGTGTGTAGAATTCCGTGTTAACACGTCAACGTGTTAGATTGTTTGGGTGGTAGCAAATTTGACGGGGTGTGTTTAACATAGCTTCGCTTCATTAATTACAAGTTGATACTTTTTTGTTTGTGATTCGTTCAAATAAAATGTGTAAAATGGGGGTGTGTAAAATATGAAGCACTTAAAGTATAATCCAAAATTAAAAGAGAAAGCAAAGTATTTAAGAAACAATTCAACTCTGTCGGAAGTGTTATTTTGGCTCCAGATAAAAAACAAGAAATTGGGGTTTGATTTTGATCGGCAAAAACCGATGGATAACTATATTGTTGATTTTTTCTGTTCTGAATTAATGTTAGCCATAGAAATTGACGGAGTATCGCATAACGACAAAGTAGAGTACGATAACATTAGGCAGAAAAAGATTGAGGATTTAGGAGTTTGCTTCATTCGTTTTCTCGATGAAGATATAAAATCAAATTTGGAAGGATGTGTAGACTTTTTGAAAGAGTGGATAGAAACACACACACCTCCCGGCTAAAGCCGTACTCCTCTGATAGAGGAGAATAAGAGCAAAGTCTAAATAATCCCCTCTATCAGAGGGGTGGCAGCGATAGATCTCGTTTTGATCGAAATCGTTTTGATCAAGATCAAAGCCGATTCGTAAAAGCCGAATCTTAGTTGACGGGGTGTGTAGAATTCCGTGTTAACACGTTGACGTGTTAGATTGTTTTGGTGGTAGCAAATTTGACAAGGTGTGTAAAGCATAGCTTCGCTTTTAATTTGACAGTTGAAACAATGATTAATTAGTTCCCTAATATTATGTTAGAAGGGAATAAATGGAATTTGAAGAATTAATCCAATCTAGAAAAATCATCAGATAAGATAATATGTAATAATGGTTGGAATTTGTAAAAGGAGAGATGATGAAGCTGAGAAGAAAATTTATTGAGAAGTTGCCTAAGGCAGATTTGCATGTGCATTTAGATGGCTCGCTGAGAGTTTCTACAATATTTGACTTAGCCAAAAAACATAATGTGAAATTACCTGCTGATAATGAAGAAGAACTGTGTAAAATTGTTTGTTGTGGCGAAACGTGTGAAAGTTTGGAAGAATATCTAAAAGCATTGGACGTGATATTAAGCGTGATGCAAACAGCTGACGCTTTGGAACGCATTGCTTTTGAACTGGCAGAAGATGCAGCGAAAGAAAATATTCGCTACATAGAAGTTCGTTATTCTCCGATTTTACACACTCATAAAGGGCTAAAATTAACAGACATTTCCGATGCCGTTATCAGAGGTTTAGTAAAAGCGGAAGCGAGATATAATATTATTACACGAGTGATAATTTGTGGAATTAGAAATATGGATCCGAGTACATCTGTGAAATTGGCTAATTTGGCAGTTGCCTATAAAAACAAGGGTGTAATAGGTTTTGATCTGGCCGGGGCAGAATATAATAATCCTGCCAAAGTTCATAAAGAAGCATTTTATCTGGCGTTAAATAATAACCTCAATATTACTATTCATGCCGGAGAAGCTTACGGGCCAAAATCCATTCATGAAGCATTACATTATTGCAGCGCTCATCGAATTGGACACGGAACACGCTTGATAGAAGATGGAGATTTATTGAACTATGTTAATGATCATCGAATCCCCTTGGAAATTTGTTTGAAGAGTAATTTACACACAAAATCTGTGAAGAAGATTAGCGAGCATCCATTAGCATTTTATTTGGATTATGGCTTGCGAGTAACTTTGAATACAGATAATCGTTTGATCTCAAATACAACCCTCACAGATGAATATATGCTGGCGATTAATGATTTGAATTTAAACTATATGGATATTAAAAATCTCATAATCAACGGTTTTAAAAGTGCATTTTTGTCCTATCGAGATAAAGTTGAATTAATAAATTTGGCACTAAAAGAGTTTTCTGAATTGGAAGAAAAAGAGTTAAATAGACGCATTGAATTGGAAGAGAAAATATGATGATAGCAATTAGTACAGGGGTTATTGGAATACTTTTGGGAGCACTGATAGCAGTGATAATTCTAAAAGGTGGGAAATCGAAGTTAGAAGCAAAAGTGGATTTATTGGATAAGAATCTGCACAATAAAGATGAGGAATTGAAAGAAGTAAGGACCTTGTCCGGAATATTCCAAGCAGATATCTCAGGATTAAAAGTTGAAAAAAAAAATATTTTGGAAAAGCTTGAGCAGAAAGTTTCAGATTATTTAGAGCTTGAAACTAATCTGCATAATAAAAATGAGTTGTTGGAAAAATCTAAGAATAGTGCGAATGATCTCAAATTAGAAATTAGTAATTTCAGATTAAAATTAGAATCTAATGAAGAGAAGTTGCAAGCGCAGATAAATGAAAAATCGGATTTTAAAAAGAGTGCCGAAGAATTGCGAATTGAATTGGAAAAAAATAAGAACCAAATTGCTGAGCAGAAGGTAACAATTTCTGAAAAAGATATTTCCAATAAAGCACTTTTGGGAAAATTGGAAACTCAAAAGCAAGAGATCGAAAATATCCAAGTGAAATTTACTGAATCATTTAAAAATCTAGCAAATGATATTTTAGATGAAAAAAGCAGTAGATTCACTAAACTGAATAAGGACAATTTAGATGCCATTCTCAATCCTCTTCAATCCAAAATAAATGAATTTCAAACAATTGTACGAGACACAAATGAAAAAAATTTACTTAGCAATAAAGGATTGGTTGAGCAGATAATAAATCTAAAAGAGATGAACAAGCAGATTAGTGATGAAGCGAATAATTTGACCAAAGCCTTGAAGGGTGATGTGAAAGTTCAGGGTAATTGGGGCGAAGTGATTTTGGAGAGAATTTTGGAAGAATCCGGTTTGCGAAAGGGTGCGGAATATGAGACACAAGCCAGCTTCACCACCGAAGATGGCAAACGCTATCAACCGGATGTGATAATTAATTTACCGGATACGAAACATTTAATTGTAGATTCGAAAGTATCTTTGATTAGCTATGAAAATTTTGTTAGTGCTGACGATGAAGCGAACAGACAAAAGCACCAAAAACTTTTGGGAATTTCTATGAAAGCTCACATTGATGGTCTTCATAAGAAGCATTATCATGATATAAAAGAGCTCAATAGCCCGGATTTTGTGCTTCTGTTTATGCCGATTGAAGGAAGTTTTGCCACAGTAATGCAATTTGATAATGAGCTTTATAAATATGCGCTTGATAAACATATCGTAATTGTTAGCCCCAGCACATTACTTGCGACAATGCGGACAATTGCCTTTATTTGGCGACAAGAAAATCAAACAAAAAATGCTATTGAAATTGCCCGTCAAAGTGGTGCTTTGTACGATAAATTTGAAGGTTTTCTGGTAGATTTGGAAAAGATAGGCACTAATGTAGAGAGAACTAAAGATGCTTATGATAAAGCTGTTAATAAGTTAAAAACAGGAAAAGGGAATTTAGTGGGCAGAGCCGAAAAACTAAAAAAACTTGGTGCCAAAGCAAGTAA
>DAOWES010000230.1 GCA_030638385.1 Candidatus Cloacimonadota bacterium
ATTGCCAAGTGAGAGTAATTGAGTAAGAGGCTTTTTCAGGATTGCTAGTATTTCCCCTTATTCTTTTCAAATCTTGCAAACATAGCGGCTGATATTTCCTGAGAACGCTCAAACAGTTCTTTATATAAATCTTTGGTTACATGATAATCATCTAAAAGAATTTCATCATTTTTTATTACATACTGACAGTGAGATTCGGTGATTCCAAAGATGAGATGCCCCAGGAATTGTTCCGTATTGAATGGTGTGGCAGGCTCATAATCGAAGATTGCAATATCAGCAGGTTTGCCTTCCTCAATTCCTAATGGAAGCCCAAATGCTGTTTTCAATTTGAAGTTATTTAGGAAAAGAGCATTCATCTCAGGATAGCCAAGATCACAGTTTTTATTCAGGTATTTCGTAAATATCATAGAATTTTTAAGAGCTTTCATGGTGCCGGGATGCATTCCGTCCGTACCTACCGTGGTTTTCAGTCCCGCTTTGATGAACTTGGAAATATTACCCACATTCAGGCCATTGTTCATATTGGAATCTACAGCTTGAACAACGAAAATATTGCGTTTTTTCAAGATCTTAAGGTCTTTTTCTGTGAGATTACTGCAATGGATGAATAACGAATTATCTCTCACTAAACCGAAATCGTCAAAGCGCTCGATTAATCCCTTCCCATATTTTTTCTGACATTGGATGCCATCGATTTCACCTTCTGCAACGTGAACATGAATCGGGAAATCTTCGGTTGAATCAGCAATCTTTTGCAGGCTTTCATCACTAAGAGTAAATGATGCATGCAGGCCGATCATTCCTTGAACTGATTTACCTTTTTGCTCTTTGGCAAAACGAATATTTTCAGCTAAAGATCTTTCGAAAAAATCTTTTCCATTACGATCGGAAAGCTCAAAGGCGAGTGTTCCGCTTATTCCATAAGCTTCAAAAACTTCAGCCATATCGGAAAGGACATTCTCTGTATAGCCGGAAATATGATGGTCAAAGATAGTGGTTACGCCATGAGAAATGGCCTCTTTCATAGCAATAGCGGTAGATAGAATCATATCTTCTTTGTTCAAAGAATGATCAAGAGTCCACCAGAGGTTTTTTAAATTTCCCATAAAATCTTTAAATGGAACCTCGCACGGTACTCCTTTGGAAAGAGTGGAATAGATGTGATGATGTGCGTTGGTTAATCCCGGGAAAATAATTTTATTGGTTGCATCAATAATTTTGTGTGCTTTTTCAAATGGTTTGGAGTAATAAACTATGCCATCTTTAATATAGATGTTCTGCTTAGAAGCGGTTATACATTCATCTTTAGGGAAAACGACATACCCATTTCGTATTTCATAATTCATTGAATGCTCCTCTGATAATTTCTGGTTTTAAATTTATGTTTAACCTTAATTCGTTTAGAAATCAAATTAGTCGCGCCTCTGTAGTTTAGAAGTTCTAAAAGTGAAATTAATCTTAATAGTGTCAAATAAATTGCACGCATATGAATTGTTTTTCTTTCTCCTTTCCCTAAAAGGAGATATCGTTCTTCACTTCGTTCAGAGCCGGTGTAGGCTTTTACACTTCTAACTTGAGGTAATGCCTTAGAATTAATTTTTGGGCTTTATTTTTCGTGATCATCCATGTTAAACTCGTGAACAAAGACTTTTTAAAGTGGATTCAAAGATTAAATTATCAATTATGCAGAACTCATAAAAAATAGATAAGAGAAGATTTTAAATACTATATAATGACGAATTAAAAACTGATTAATTAAAACTACTGAGCTTCCATAGTGTATCACCTTTTTCTTGACATTAGAAAACAAAAATCCGGTTAACGGATGTAATAAAAAAATGATAGTGGAGTGTCTTTATGAATGATTATCGCATTAATGAGCATCCGATTCTTCCTGTTTTGGAAAGAGAAGAGGTAACATTTTATTGGAATAATGTTCCAATGAAAGCCAAGAAAGATGAGATGATTTCATCTGCATTATTTGCTAATGGAGTGAAAATATTTGGACATCATGCAAAAGATGGTAGCGCTCAAGGAATTTTTTGCGCAAATGG
>DAOWES010000195.1 GCA_030638385.1 Candidatus Cloacimonadota bacterium
ATTTTTGTTTAACAACTCTTTTAGGTGAGTTTGAATAATAGCTCGGATTTGATGAGCAACCTAAAATCAAAATTATAAATATCAATATTAACAGTTTTTTCACAACAACTCCCTTCTTTTTTAACTTACCCAAAATGAGAAGATCAAAAAGTTTTGTCTATTAGATTTTTTTCTTCAAACTCTTTTAGATTCACGATTTTATAATAATTATGAGAAAGAGGAGGTCAAAAACAAACTGTGGCACGTCAAGCCTCCCTCATCCTACTATCCTTTTCCCGTTTTACGGGCGAAGAAACATAAGAATAGCAGGAAGAATAAAAGAAGTTCTGCCTAATTAAAAAAACTACGCATTCAACGGCTCACCATGACAAAATCAGGCTATTATGCAGAATTCGTAAAAAAGAAAAATTTGTCATTCTGAGCGGAGACGAAGAATTTCTTAACTTCTTATACTGCTCGATCTTTCGTCTCCGCTCAAGATGACAGTATTTTGAGTATTTGAGGATTTCAAGCTTTCACGAGTTCGTTAACTTTTTTAATTAACGAGAATATTTATAAAACAATAAACGTAATACCGCGATTGTTTCGATTAAAATCTGAATCCTTTCTTAATTGAGGAAATCTACTTAGAATAAGAGAGCCTTTATCTGAATTTGAGGTAAGATTTTCACCTGCCAGAAAATCACCAATATAATTATTCGCAATCATTGAAGACAAGTATTGTCTTAAACACCACCTCAGCTCACCGCCTTTGCCACTTGAGCCATAACCATGGATTATTTTCAAAATCTTTACTCCATCCTGCTTTGCTTTATTAATCTCAACCGAAAGTAATTTTACAGCTTCATCACAAGTAGGCATATCTCGTTTGACATTAACAACTGAATATTTTTTACCTGTTCTGCTTTTTTCGGCTTCGGCATGATTCCCACAAAAAGGACAACTATTTTGACTTCCTATCTCATTACCGCATCTATTGCATAAATTCATAATCCCTCACAATCATATAATCTTTCAGCTGACATGTTCAAATTAATCATATTTTTGTCAAAAAATTTTATTACACTTCTCGCTTTTCACTTTTCTTGACACCTTTTATTAAAATAAAAATTTATACCCATCGCTGAGTAATGATATCTAAGCTTTGAATAACATTCTTAAGTATGAATCATTACCTCTGGGTGTAGCTGGAAACTGCTATACCTCCCGTGTTTGGAAAGGCGAGAAAAACCAATTGGATTCAAGCTTTGCAAGTGGCAATAGCAAAACAATCGGTAAAATCTTGCCTTCTAAAAAATTCTGGAAAAATGCAGAAAAATTAGGAGGTTTTATGAAAAAATTTGCAACTATTTTCCTTGGGGTTCTATTAATGGTGACTTTATTTACCGGATGTAGTGAGAAAGACACCACCGGTCCAAATATCGAAGAACCAACAGCTCCGACTCTCGCTGAAAACTTCGATATCGAATTCACCATTCCCGCAGATTTTATCGACTTTAATTCAGTTGAAGTTGATTATGAAGGGCAACCAATACAAGGCTACCAATTAGATCAATTCGTTCCTAAAGCAGATGTGAACACATTTGTAGAAGAGGAAGGGTTTGACACACGTTCATTATTTGCCATTGAAATTGTATCTAACGATGAAGATGGTAACTGGACACCACGCAATAAAGGTATGGGTGATCTTACTTGGGCTCAATTTAAAGCCGGATATCTTTTACCTGAGCAAAGCGGAAAAGCTTTCTTCACTGATGACCAAATCCCTAATTCTTTTAATGTAAAACAGGCACATTACTTAAGATTATATCGCAAAATCGATATCGCTCTTAATGGTGTAACCACTACATTTGAGACTGGTACATTTGAAACAGAAGAGATCACTTACACTAAAAAAGGTGAAACTTACACAGAAGCTGGTTTCCCACTCTCTAACCTAATTTCAGATTATGTTACAAACAACCAAGAAGATTTCTCTTTCAAAATGACAGCAGCAGATAATTGGGAAAATGACGACACAAATAACTTATTCAGCTGGGAAGATATCGAATGTGGATATTGGCTTACTGAAAAAAACAGAGCAATCTTTGTAAATGAAGATGGTTCTCTTAAATGGAAAAGTGTGAAATTTGTAGAAAAGATCGAGCTCGCAGAACAATAAAATGAAATTTATTGCTAAATATAGTTCGCAAGAACTGCTTTATATGGCAGTTCTTGCAGCTTTAGGGCTTGCTGTCAAACCAATAGTAACTCCACTAATTCATCTTATTTCCACCCCGCTAATGATCCCCGGTGGATCTCTTGCAGGTGGATTCTACATGATGTGGTTGGTGCTGGCTCCCTGCTTGATAAAACGCCCGGGAGCTGCTTTCATCGTGGGATTTATCCAAGCAATAGTTATCTTATCTCTTGGATATTTTGGTAATCATGGTGCAGTTTCTCTTCTTAGTTATTCACTACCGGGTCTTGCAGTAGAAATTATAGCTCTGATATTTAGAAATAAAAATTCCATCGCGTTTCATATCGTTTCTTGTGTTGCAGCCAATATCTCAGGCGCTATTATTGTTACCATTTTAATTATGCGTTTGGCAACCATTCCTTTCACCATTTCATTGATTGCAGCCGCAATTTCGGGAATATTTGGCGGAATATTATCTCATACTGTTTTACAAAAATTAATAAATTTCGATGTAATAAAAATTGAGGACTAATATGAAAAAAATATTTATTTTAATAGGAATTTCAATTATGATTTGTTCCAACCTTTTTGCTTTTGAAATAATCAATAACGATCAAATAGTTAAAATTTCATTGGAAGAGATAAAATCTCACGAAATGATTACTCTAAATACCGAGCGCAATAAAGGTGGAGTAATCAAAAATGACGAATGGCGAGGCGCTGATCTTATTTCGATCTTAGAGGAAAATAATATCACAGATTTCGATCTCCTTAAATTCCATTCTAGCGACAATTACATGGTACGTATTAGCAAAGAACAACTCACCAAGCACAAACCAATCTTGGCTATTTTTCGCAATAATGAAGAATTAGATGAAAAATCTCTGCGTTTAGTAGCAAAAGATTTAAGAGATATGTTCTGGA